>CALLVY010000845.1 GCA_938015925.1 uncultured Saprospiraceae bacterium | reverse complement strand
ATTGATATTCTACAAAAAAAATTAGGCATTCCCATTCAAAAAATCAGTAGCAGAACGGGCGAAGGAATTGCGGAGCTCAAACATTTCATTAGGCATCCAAAAGAATGGAAGAGAAAAGAAGGGGCTGATTTTTATCGTCCCAATGAGATCGAAAAAGAGTTGGCACAAAAAGTAGGAGAAACGCTAGGGAATAAAAATACTTATCAATCGCTACTCACGGCACATCATTATCATTGGCTCGAATCGATTGGAGAGGAAGAAAAGCAAAATATAAAAGCAGCGCGCGAGCAAGTCCAATTCAAAGAGCTGAATGCTCAGGTAGAAGAAACGATGGCTCGTTACGATCAGTTTACACCGATTCTTCAGCAAGCGGTGGTGCATCAGAAAAAAGAAGGCAGGATTACTTTGTCGGATCGTATGGATGCAGTATTGACGCATTCGATCTTTGGCCCTTTTATCTTTTTACTCGTGATGACTTTTATTTTTCAAGCCATATTTTCCTGGGCGAGTTATCCAATGGATTTGGTCGATGGGAGCTTTGGTTGGTTGAGTGAACAGGTAAGTTCCCTTTTACCGGCTGGCTGGTTTACGGACTTGTTGACAGAAGGAATAATTGCAGGATTTGGAGGTGTGGTCATATTTGTACCACAGATTGCCATACTTTTTTTCTTGATTGGTTTATTAGAAGAAGTCGGTTATATGGCTCGGGTCGCTTATATCTGGGATCGCTTTATGCAGTTTTTTGGATTAAACGGTCGAAGTACCGTGGCCTTGATTTCGGGTGGCGCATGTGCCATTCCGGCGATCATGAGTGCGCGTACCATCACCAATAGAAAAGAGCGGTTGATTACGATTTTGGTAACGCCATTTATTTCCTGTTCTGCGCGTATTCCAGTGTATACGGTATTGATTGGTTTTGTGGTTCCTTCTACTTTAGTCTTCGGAATTTTTAACTTACAAGGCATCGCCTTTTTGGGTTTATATCTTTTGGGAATTATTGGCGGTGGCTTGGTGGCGCTTTTGTTAAAGTATTGGGTAAAAAGTGAAGAACGCAGTTTTCTAGCTTTGGAATTGCCTCCTTATCGCATGCCTTCCTGGCGCAATGTTTTATTATCGACTTGGGGTAAAGTGCGGAGTTTTATTATTGAAGCAGGAAAAATAATTTTAGGAATTTCAATCATCCTTTGGTTTGCTGCGTCTTATGGCCCTGGCGATCAATTGGCGCAGGCAGAAGCGGCAACCGTCATAGAAGCAGAAGCACAAAACCTAAGTGAAAGTCAGACGGCGAATCTCATTGCGTCGAAACAATTAGAAGCTTCTTATGCCGGGCATTTTGGAAAATTTATCGAACCCGTCATTCGTCCGCTCGGATTTGATTGGAAAATTGGAATTGCTATTTTGACGTCCTTTGCTGCCCGAGAAGTTTTTGTGAGTACCATGTCTACTATTTACAATATCGGAAGTGCCGAAGAAGACGAAATGCTAATCCGCGATCGCATGGCGCAAGAATTGCGCCCTGGCACGGATAGAAAAGTTTATTCCGCTGCGACCTCTCTGGCGCTATTGGTCTTCTATGTTTTTGCGATGCAATGCATGAGTACCGTGGCCGTGATTCGCAAAGAAACCGGTGGCTGGAAATGGGCGATTTGGATTTTTATGATCTCTTTGTTTTTGGCTTATTTTGGGGCGATGTTGGTTTATCAATTACTGGCATAACCGTTCGATCATCGTTTTTGTAAAAAGATAGAATAAGCTAAATCCAAAACGGATTCCCATTCTCAAAAAAGAATTGGAGCCGTATCTCCAATTTGTACAAAAGCAGCCCAGAAAAAAGGATGCCGTTGTATGCTGGGGGCATTTTTTAAACAGTATTTTTTTGAATCCTGTAAGGCGTGATTTTTGCTTTTTCCGGCTTTGATTCCTTCGTAGTACTTGTGCATGATTGTTGAGGTCGTATAATCTTCTACTGCCCAGAGACTCATCAAAAGACTTGGGCAACCTGCATGCATAAATCCTCGGGATAAACTCATTACTCCTTCTCCACGACTTAATTTTCCACTACCTGTATTACAAGCACTAAGTACAACGAGCTCTGTCGGAATTTGTAGGCTGTACAAGTCATAATTAGAAATATAATCATCGGTCAGGAAGAATTTGTGCAACATCGGATTGTCTTCATTCAAACAAGCATGAGTGGCAAAATGTGCGATTCGATAATCCTTGATCATTTTTTGGAAATTAGACTTGGTCGCAGCCGAACCAAGGATTGCTTTTCCATCTTCAAAAAGTTCACTGATATTTAAGACCTCTTCTTCATTGTGCAGCAAATTAAAAAGTTCTTCTTCCTGACAATCTCGGAAAGAAAAGAATCCCTGATCCGAATCTTTAAAAGAAGGAGCAAAACCTACGAAGTCAAGAGTCCCTGTTTTTTTGACTGGCCTTTTTTGGGCAAACAAAGTAGCAGAATAATTATAACTGATCTGAAAGTCATTCAATAAATAAGCTAAAGATTGCGGAGAATAATCTAACTCCGTGCTACTGGTTTTGGATTGCAAAAAGACTTCAAAAGGAAGGTAAGCCAAAATATCATCCGGAATGATGATGAGCTCTTGGATACTCGGATCTAATTCGGCAGGGAGGATCAAAGATTGAAAGAGCGCATGACTAGCAGTCGTGAATTTTTCATAATCTTTTTGAGCAGAAGAAGCATTGGGGATGTTGATGATCAGGTTGCGAATAAGCTGAACCTGTTGAACAAAGTCTTCTTGTTTTTTGAATCGCTTGACGATCCTTTTGTCCTTGCTGATGCTAAAAAGATAGCTATCTTTTTCCCCGATAAAATATTCCAATAGTGCGCTTTTTTCATGGGGCAATTTCTCTTGAATTTGCTTTACACTTGCAATTTGAGTATTGTATTTTAATTGATGATACTCCGGATACTCTTTTTCGAAAGTCTGAATGAGTGCCTGGTATTTTTCTTTTAATTCAAAAAGTCCTGCTTCGATGGTTCTTCTTTTTTCATCGGCCGCTCTTGGAGTCGTTGCCATTTGTTTTTCATAATAAGCAATGTCGAGTTTTAGTTCCTGTTCTTGATCTAAGAGTTGGTCAGGGATGCCCGCAAAGCCACGCGCAGAAACTTCATTAATGGATTCAAGGAGTAAGACCGCTTTACTATTTTCTGCGATTTGAAAAAGGGCATTGAATCGTTCTGGACTTTGCTCTTGTTGGTATAAGAGAAAGTTGGTTTCTAGAGCGCCTTCGATGATGGGCAAGACACTCTCTGCCAGAATTGCTTTAGAGCCAGCTTCGAGATAACTTTGGCGGAGTTGATTGAGTACGGCTATGGCTAGTTGATAACTTGCTTCGGAATTTTTTAGGGACTGGTGATCTTTGTTTCGTAGGTATTGTTGGCGTTCGAGGCTTGCTTTTTTTTGTAGTATTTTTAATAGGTTGGGGTCTGCTAAGAAATGTTCTGCGGAGGATTTTAGTGTGGCAATGTTGATGTTGTCCTCTTTGGAAAAATGCGACAAAGCTTTTTGGTATTCGTTCTGGCTTTTTTGGAATTGACCGGTTTCCGAAAATATATTGGCTATGGCATAATGCAGCATACCTATTTCTGACCCTTTTTCTAAACCTTGATTTTTTTCTACGGTGAGTTGAATGGATTTTTCAAATTGACTTAAGGCTTTGGGGTAATCCTTTTTCTGTTGGTACCATCCTCCGAGGATGGCATAAGCTTTTGGAGATTCTCTTTTATAGGCGATTTGGCAATAGTGATTGGATTGGTGAATGTGCTGAAGTAATTCTTTTTCCTGTTTTTTATCAGCATACATTTCCGCCATTCCTTCATGAATCGATTGCTGATGCCAAGCCCAAAAATCGGCATTCTCTTGACTGGGTTTGATTTTATCTAGTGCTTTTTGAAAAAAGAATAAAGCCGTGTCGGCTTCTTCCATAACTTTATGAACATCTGCGATTGATTTATAGATATGGCTGATGTCACTATTGGCATCGTCTGACTCTTGATTGTTTAAACGGGTATTAAGCGCCTGATTAAAAAAGCGTTTGCTTTCCAGGTATTCTCCTTTCTTTAAATTGCTAACACCCATATTTAGAAGAATGGTGATTCTATCTTCTACCTTGCCTGCCGCTTGTTCGATTTTTAAAGATTTTTGATATAAAGCAATGGCTTTATCATAATCGCCTCGACGCTTCGAAAAGAGTGCCAAATTATTTAAGCAACTCCCATAGGCTATACTTTCCTCCGGTAAATATTTTTTTGCAGCCTCATAAGCTTGTTGGGTATAAGCATAGCTTTTTTTATAATCTCCTTTGATGAAATAACAAACATTAGAAGCTAATAAACATTTGACATAAGTATCCCATTCTTTTGTGGATTGGTAATGATTGATACCTACTTGAAAAGAATAAAGGGCACTGTCAATATTTTCTTCAAATAAAGCAGCTCCTTTTTCAAAGTAGTTAATGCTCGCTGTTGGGGGAAGTGGATGGGAAGGACATTGGCAAAATAGAAATAGAAATAGAAGTAAAACAATACAGAAGAAAAGCCATCTCATAGAATTGCTATTTTTTGTTTTTTAGATTTATTCTTAAAGTAAAATAACACAAAAGCGGAAGAATAAACTATTCTTCCGCTTTTTAATTTGTCGTCAAATTATTGGTATTCGTATTATTCCATCTTGACGATAAGTTTCATGTAACTTTCAGTATTCGTTTTGACTTGTAAATAATAAGCTCCTTCAGGAATCGCTTGCGTATCGAGGCGATAGGTATTTTCTCCGACGCCCACTTTTTGGACTTCTTGTAGTAGGGCTACTCCATCCGTTGAAAAAAGGCGGACTTGAATATCTGTTTCCACTTTTGAAAAGTATTGATATTGGGTATAAGTAGAAAAAGGATTAGGGCTGATGCTTAGTGGGCTTAGGCCGTTTTCAGAGGCATTCGCTTGTAATCGAAAATTTTCATTTCCTGAGCCTTCTTCTGATGGAGGAGTACTAGAACAAGTAGAGCATTCTACACAAAGGGTCAACTCACCACTTGCTATATGATGAGGGGCAACACAAGCGTCACAGTTGTCTGTAAATACTAAAGAACTAAATATTTCATCTGTTCCGCCATACTCCGAAAGGGGATAATAGTCAAAAGGATCGTTTGAATCACCAGGAGAAACGGATAGGTAGGATCTTATAAATTTACTATTGTAAGCAGCCCAACTTATTTCCTCGTGAGGGTCCCTAGGTATGTGTACTACATCGACATCCATATCTGGAATGCTATAGTTTCGTGTCCCTTGGCACTCGAGATTTTCTAAAGGAGCAATATCAACAGGCATGACTCCTGCAAATAATTTAAAACGGTACTCTTCCCGACCTTGGATGGTAATATCATCGATATAAATCCATTTTTGAATAGGCATGGAGTATTTCATAAATAGAGGATCTTGGAATTGGAGCTCGTCATATTCATACCTTAAATGGATGGGGGGATATAGGTCAATAGGCCAATCCACTTCGGTGCCTTGTGGTACATTGTCATTTAGGTTGAGGGCATAAACAGATATAGGAGCCTTAGCAGTAGAGCAGAAAGCGTCGATGTCAACCGCTATGGTTTCTGGTCCGCACAAGGAAACAGAACTGCCGTGTGTATCACAAAGTTTTAAAACCGTAAAGGAGCCAGATCCAGTGCAATTGGGGCAGTCAGGGCCACCATAAACGGTATTACCTCCATTAGTATTAGACTGGTTTGCGCTTAAAACACATTGACCTTGTAACGCCAAAGAAAAGCCACCAAGTAATAACAGTAAACTCAATCCTCGAAAGAGGAGCATTTTTTGTAAGAACATAGTATTAGTTTTTTTAGTAAAAAAAGAAATAGCCTTTGGGATACTGGTATAGTACAAATGGGGAATAGAAGGTAAGCAAAAAATAAAAAAAATGTTGAATTTCATTTGAAGACCTAGGGGAATGGCGGTTTTTTTTTGGCGAAAACTAGGAAAACAAAATGTTGTCGCTAAAGAGCTTAAATACATTGTAATTTAAGTTAATGAATATTTTGAGTTATGAGTTTTTGTTCTAATCGAGGAACGCCCGGAGTTTGATAGCCGTAGCTATCAGAACGAGGACGTGACGAAGAGTAGGGCAAAAAGGCAGGTTCATAAATGTTTAGAAATTTATATTACAGTGTATTAAGCTTAAAATCAAAGAAAAGGACTTGTATTTAAATAAAATGGTTTTGTATTATTGTATTTTTAACATAGAAATATTTTTATGAGCTTCCTTGCTTACTTTTTGGCCTTTATGGTAACCAATTAATAGAACTCGTATGT
>CALLVY010000844.1 GCA_938015925.1 uncultured Saprospiraceae bacterium | reverse complement strand
AAACCTAAATCAATCTTATTGCCTGCTTGCACGGCTTCGATCGCAGTGGTCAAATGATCCAGTAAAATTCTCCAGGATACACCGTCAACAGCGAGGTGATGAATGGCGATAAATAAACGATTCTTTTCGCCAGGAGTATTGATCAAAACAAGTCTCAATAAATCTCCTGCTTCGATATTCAAATCCGCTTGGTAGCGATCACAAATGGCGGTAATCGCCGCGGCTTCTTCCGCTGGTTCCAATGCCGCAACTTCTTCTACATATACTTTTCCTTCCTGCGTTCCATATTGCTGTGTCCACTCCTCTCCTTCTTTTTGATAAACAAATCGCAAGGCATCATGCTGAGCAACAATGGCCTTAATGCTCTCTTCCAAATCCGCAGCTTTCACTTTTTTATCTACTTCCAAAAGGAGCGATTGATTATAGTGACTTTGAGCTTCATTTTCGTTTTCAAAAAAGGCCTTTTGAATTGGCAATAAAGCAGCAGGACCATTCAACACCCCTTGCTCTGCGGTAATGGTTTTGGATTGTCCATCAATGAGTGTTGCCAAAGCCACCACCGTGGAATTCACAAATACATCTCTGGGAGATAGATGGTATCCAATCTGCTTTAAGCGTCGGATCAACTGGATCGTAATAATCGAGTCTCCACCCAATTCAAAGAAATTATCATTGATTCCTACTTGGTTCACTTTTAATAGATCTTTCCAAACCTGAGCAATTTGTGTTTCCACTTCATTTCTAGGGGCGATAAATTCGCTGGAAACCAAAAGCGAAGCATCAGGATTCGGCAATGCTTTGGTATTTGCTTTACCATTGGCCATCAATGGAATTTCATCCATTTCCATCATAATGGAAGGCACCATGTATTCCGGTAATTTGGCTTTTAAAGTCTCTTGGATAAAAGCTTTGTCAAACACTCCTTCGGTAACTACATAAGCCACCAAACGTTTGTGACCAGAAGGATCCGGCTGCGCCAAAACGACACATTGCTGTACGCCTTCTACGCCTTGAATCGTAGCTTCTACTTCTCCCAATTCAATTCTATTTCCTCTAATTTTTACTTGATTGTCGATTCTACCCAAGAACTCTACATCTCCGTTTGGCAGCCATAGCGCCAAGTCTCCGGTCTTGTACATTTGTGTTGGAGAATCAGGTGTAAATGGATTATCGATAAACGCTTTTTCGGTCAAATCAGGACGATTGATATAACCTCTTGCGACCTGGATTCCTCCGACATGCAATTCGCCTTGTACGCCTACCGGGCAAAGATGGCCTTGCTTGCTGAGTACATACAATTGGGTGTTCGCCAATGGTTTTCCAATCGGTACACTATCGACAGGAACGTCGATGGCAGGAACATCCCAGAAAGTAACATCGACTGCAGCCTCCGTTGGTCCGTATAAATTAATCAGTTGAACATTCGGTAAGTACTTTCTACATTCAGCGACGTGACTTGGCGTCAGCGCCTCTCCACTACAAATAACTTTTCTCAAGGTTCGACATTCCTCTGGCTCTACTCCTTGCAAGAAAACTTCCAGCATAGAAGGAACAAAGTGGATGGTCGTAATGTCGTATTTGTCGACGGCTTCTTTTAAATAATCATTGTCTTTCTGACCGCCAGGGCGTGCAAAAACCACTTTGATTCCTGCGATTAATGGCCAGAATAATTCCCAAACCGATACATCAAAACAGTAAGTCGTCAATTGCAAAATAACATCGTCTTTAGGCTGCAATTGATAATGCTCTTGTAACCAAAGCAGGTAATTGACCACACCAGAATATTGATTCATTACGCCTTTTGGTTTTCCGGTGGAACCAGAAGTATAAATGGCATACATCAAATTTTCGGGTTGGATATCAACGGCGGGCTTACTTGATGGTTCCTGGGTTATCATTGACCAATCCGTGTCGATGACAATGACTTCCAGGTTTTCTTTTCCTTGAAATTTATCTGCGCATTCCTCGGTACAGATAACGAATTTTGAAGCAGAATTTTCCAAAATATAATCTACGCGATCTTGTGGATATTCTGGGTCGATCGGCACATAGGCACCACCTGATTTGATGATTCCGGTCAGACCGATCATCATGTTCAAAGAGCGGTGAAGGCAGATAGAAACGGAATCTTCCAGTACGACTCCTTTCTTACAAAGGTAGTTGGCCAATTGATTTGCTTTTTCATCCAGTCCTTGAAAGCTTAGGCGCTCGTCTTCAAAAACAGCAACGATTTTCTCTGGTGTTTTTGCGACTTGTTCATCGAACAAATCAAGAACGGTTTTGTCTTTTGGAAATTCAAAATCAGTATCATTAAAATCGTAAAGCAATTGCTTTTCTTCTTTGGGAGAAAGGATATTAAAATCCTTCAATGGTTGATCGAGGTATTCCATCAAATGGTCCATGATGTACAGCAAGCGCTCGATGAGCAATTCTGCATCTGCGACTTTGATGTAAGAAAGAATGTGATCGACTCTGAGTTGTAGGTTTTGGTGGCGACCATAATCTCTCCACCACAATTGTAGGGGGAAGGTTTCAAAATCACTTTGTAGATCGAAGGTGGAGGATTTTAAACCATTGAAATCCACATCGAAATCGAGTAATAAATAATTGACACAAATTTCGAACAATTGGCTCTGATCGTTTTGCATCAACTTCAATTCTCTATTGAGGTGATTGACCGGATAATTTTGGTGGCGGTAATCTTTTAGGAGTTGGCTATTGATTTGCTTGAGCAATTCGGTGACGGTCAAATTGGGATCGTATTCTGCTTTGAATGGAATAATTCCGGCGAAGGCGCCCAACGCTTTCCATTGTTCTTTTCTTCTTTTGTAGACATTGATTCCGAAGGCAGAACAATTATCGGCCATCAATTGTCCGTAGTAGATTTGTAAGGCTGCGAGGGTGAGGTTTTGAATACTTGTTCCCAATTTCTTGCTCGCAAAATCGTAATAAGCTCTTCTTTCTTCGCTGATTTCATACACCAAAGTATTGCTTCGGTGCACCTCGTCTTCTTGGCCTTTTTCAATTAAAATAGGGCTGGGTAAAGTCTTGAACTTCTCCAACCAATAGGTTTTATCTTTATCGTATTTTTTGGAATACAAATACTCATTTGCACTCTTTATGTCTTCTTCATATTGCTTGTAAACGGTTGCTTTATCTTCTACTCCATTGAGCAAATTGGAGTACTTTTCTGCAACGTAGTTGACCACCAAGGTAAAACCAAAAGCATCGGTAATGATGTGGTGGTATCTGCAAAATAAAATATTTTGGCCAGCGCTTAAATGCAGGACCGCAAATTCATAGAAGGTATTTCCCTCCATAGAAAAAGCAGTGTTGTATCGTCCCGTCATCCATTCCTTCGCAGCGGCAAAAGGATCTGTGGCTTCGCTAAAATCCAATTGTTGGATATCGACATCAAAATGATTGTCATTAAAAATATATTGAGGTTCATCCTGGTCCAAGTCAAAAGACAATCTATGAATGTCGTATACTTCCTGAACATTTTGGATAGCCGTCAACATTTTTTCCTTATCCAACTGCCCTTCCAAGAGCACATAGCCTCCCACATTATAATGCGGGCTTTGCAGATCCATGATTTGATCATAATAAACTTCTAGCTGCGCAGGGTGTAAGTTTTTAGTACCTTTTTTATGAGTCATTACCGTATTATTTTTGCGATTAAAGATTTTATTAAATTGTTTAAGATTACTGGCAATAACTAGGGGGTAAACCAAGCGTAGCCAACATATTGCTGATCGTGCGAAAAAGAGAAGACGCTTTTTGATTGTATCTCGTCTAGAAAAAGCACGGGGGCTTTGTTTTCGTTTTTTCTAAATTCTGCCTTTACATTTTCTGTTTCCTTTATTTTAAGAAAATGGTCAATGGCGTTTTTTCTTACTCCAGTAGATTGTTGCTGATAAGAAGGGTCGGCGACCAGGGCTAAGCCCCAAAACATTTGCTCCAATAATTCAGCAGAACCGGAAAGTACTGCGTGGATAAAATCGTCGCTAATGAGCGATTTGCCAATCAATGTTCCTAGGGATGTCTGGACGATTGATTCCCAGTGTTCCACATTTGCAAAGCCCTTTTCTTTTACCTCTTTTCCGTTCCAAATTTGTTCCCCATGCTGATGCCTAATCTTTTGTATTTCAAAGGTTTTGGGATTGGCAGAAACCGGCAGATATTGTCGGCAGTATTTGTAGGCTGATTCTTTAATCGACCAAGAAAACGGGACTTGCAAATGGTCGTCTAGCTCGCTTAAGGTTCGCCGTTCTTGGGCAGTTGTAATTTTCTCCAGGTATCGTTTATTCCGGGGATTACTCCTGCTTATTTTCCGACAACAAAGGTCATTCCCGATCAAGCTAAAACGAGGTTTTTTCTCAAGACTTCGACACAGCTTCCGATGGTTTCCATCTGTCCGATAGACTCGTCGTCGATTTCAATATCAAAGGCTTCTTCTACATCCAAAACGATGTCGATGATACTCGCAGAATTGACGTCTAAATCTTTGGTGAGGTGCGCATCCATACTTACTTTTTCCAATACCGATACATCGTCCACATACTCGCTAATGACTTTTTTTAATTTTTCGATAATTTCTTGATCTTTCATGTTGAATATTTTTTTATGTGAATAATTTTATTTGATTTTTTAGTTTATATTTTTCTTGAATACGATGCAGGAATTCACATCTCCAAAACCAAAGTTGGCTTTGATCGCGATGTCCAAATCTTGCTCTACCTTTTGAGTGGGAATACACCCGGCATCAATCAGTTCTAAAATCTCTGGATGCAGGTCTTCGCAATTGGTATTGGGATGTACAAATCCGTGATGCAATTGTAAGATCGTAGAGATGCACTCTATAGATCCTGCGGCGCTCAGGCAATGGCCGGTCATGGCTTTTAAGGAATTGATGTAGGGGAAATCTTTGCCCGATCGCTTAAGCGTTTCGGTCCAGTTTTTCACCTCTACTTTATCGGCATAGGTGGCGGTCAAATGTCCTACGATGAGGTCGATTTGATCGGAAGAAATATTGGCGTTGGACAAGGCATTGTTGATACA
>CALLVY010000843.1 GCA_938015925.1 uncultured Saprospiraceae bacterium | reverse complement strand
CTCACAAACATGTCGGAAGTTTGCATGCCGTCGATGCAGCTATGGCGATAGAAAATGCAAGAGATGTGTATACGCGTCGCACTGAAGGCGTAAGCATTTGGGTCGTCAAATCAGAAGAAATTACTGCTTCTAGTCCCAGCGAAAGCGAAGCGCTCTTCGATCCTGCGAATGATAAAGTTTATCGACATCCCACCTTTTATGATTTGCCGGATGGTTTAGAACACATGTAGCCCAAAAAAATGAATCAATGAATTTAAAAAAATACATTCTCCGCCAAGCCGATAATACGCTGATTCTCGGACAACGCCTCGCTGAATGGTGTGGCCACGGCCCCGTTTTAGAACAAGATATTGCCATCACCAATTTTGCCTTAGACCTGATTGGACAAGCTCGGAGTTTATACCAATATGCCGCAGAAGTGGAGGGCGAAGGGAAGACAGAAGATGACCTGGCTTATTTACGAGAAGCAATAGATTTTTACAATGTCCTCTTGGTAGAATTACCCAATGGGAATTTTGGTAAAACAATCGCCCGTCAGTTCTTCTTCGATGCTTTCAATTATTACTTCTATATAGAATTGCAAAAAAGCAAGGATCAGCAATTGGCAGCAATAGCAGAAAAATCCATCAAGGAGGTGACTTATCATTTGCGCTATACTTCCGAATGGATGATTCGCCTGGGAGATGGAACTGCCGAAAGCCACGAAAAAATGCAAACAGCAGTTAACGACCTTTGGGCTTATACCAGTGAAATGTGTACGCCCGATGCATTAGATCAAGAAATGCAAGAAGCTGGAATAGGAGTAGATCTACAAAAAATAAAAGCCTCTTGGGACGCAAAAGTCAAAGATATTTTGGCCCAAGCGACCTTAGAAATTCCAGAAAATAGCTGGATGCAAACTGGAGGTAAAAATGGAAAGCACACCGAGCACCTTGGTTTTGTTTTGGCAGAAATGCAGCATTTGCAACGGACTCATCCAGGGGCAACTTGGTAAAGCATAAATAGTGGAAGACGTTTAGTAAATCTTTCTCCAATTCATTCCATTTAAACAACAGCTAATGAATATTTCTATTCCTGAAATCTGGCAAATATTAGAAACCGTAAGCGATCCGGAAGTTCCGGTTTTGACGGTAGTCGATTTGGGCGTCGTTAGAAAAGTGGAAGTACAGGATGGGAAATTGAGAGTTGTGATTACCCCAACTTATTCTGGCTGTCCAGCGATGAACGTTATCGAAATGAATATTAGAATCGCCTTGGCAGCCGAAGGATATCCAGACGCAGAGATCAGTACCGTATTGAGCCCGGCCTGGACGACAGATTGGATGAGTGAAGCTGGAAAACAGAAATTGAAAGCTTATGGAATCGCTCCACCAGTAGGTGCCGTTGTAGACAAAGGCGCGCTCTTTGCAGAACCCAAAAAAGTTCCTTGTCCGCTCTGCGACTCCCTAGATACGGAAATGATCAGTCAATTTGGATCTACGGCTTGTAAGTCTCATTATAAATGCAATGTTTGTTTAGAACCTTTTGACTACTTTAAATGCCATTGATTGCTAAGCCCTCGACTCCTATGCTGAAGTACCTAAAATTTATTTTTCCTTTTCTATTACTTTGTGCCTGTAGTTCCGATGAACCAGCGATATTCATGCCTGTGGTAGAGGAGCCAGAAATCGTCAATTATTTGGCCCTGGGAGATTCTTATACCATTGGTCAAAGTGTAGCAGAAGCAGAACGATTTCCCATGCAACTGGCAGAGCGATTGACTGAAAAAGGAATAAATATAGAGACAAAGATCATTGCAAAAACAGGTTGGCGAACAGACAATCTCAAGCAAGGAATCGAGGATCAAATGCTTTTGGATACGTTCGATTTGGTTTCTTTGCTCATTGGAGTCAATAACCAATTTCAAGGCGCCGATATCAATCTGTATGCAGAAGCATTTACAGAATTACTCAATACGGCAATTCAGTTGGCAGGAGGAAAAAAAGAACGCGTTTTTATAGTCTCCATTCCCGATTATATTTACACTCCCTTTGGCCAGTCGCGATCCAATCCTACAGCAGTCAGTGAGGAGCTAGATGATTATAATTTTATCAATAAGACGGTGGCAGATGCCATGGGAGTTACTTATTTTAATATTACCCCAATTTCCAGACAAGGTCTGAATGATCCAGAATTAGTTGCCACGGACGGACTTCATCCTTCTGGTAAAATGTATGCTCTTTGGGTCGATATCATGTGGGAACAGGTTTTGGAAATGTTTTAAATAAAAAAAACCGTTCTTTGACTGTTTGAAAAATAAAAAACGTCAAAGAATTAAATCAAAAAAAAATATGGATTCACTTCTTATCTCAAAGCAAGACGGTATCGGAAAAATTACCTTAAACCGACCGGATGTTTACAATAGTTTTAATAAAGAAATGGCCATGGGACTGCAAAGTCAATTGGACGAATGGGCCGAGGATCCAGAGGTAAGAGTGATTTTAATTTCTGGTGCAGGAAAAGCTTTTTGCGCTGGGCAGGATTTGCATGAAGCAATTGCGGATAACGGAATAGAATTGCACGAAATCGTAGAAATGCATTACAATCCGATTATTGAAAAAATCGCTCACTTGGAAAAACCAATCGTTGCTGCGATCAATGGTGTTGCTGCAGGAGCAGGAGCGAATATTGCTTTAGCTTGCGATATTTGTGTAGCGAGGGCTTCGGCTACTTTTATTCAGGCATTTAGCAAAATTGGATTGATCCCGGATAGTGGTGGTACTTATTTTTTGCCGCGCTTGATTGGTCGCCAAAGAGCTACTGCCTTGATGATGCTTGGAGATAAAGTATCTGCTGCAGAAGCTGTTGAGATGGGAATGATTTATAAGGCTTTTCCAGATGATAGTTTCGCAGAGGAAGTTCAAAAAATAGTCAGCAAATTGGCTAATATGCCAACCAAAGGTTTAGGTTATACCAAACGAGCGCTCAACCATTCCTTA
>CALLVY010000842.1 GCA_938015925.1 uncultured Saprospiraceae bacterium | reverse complement strand
CTGTAATGGTGAGATAGTAATCATCGCCTTTTGTTCGACGAACATCAAAGAAATAAGTTCTTCGTTTTCCTGCGCGTATTTTTTTGGAAAAAACACTCTCAAATCTCCTTTGGTTATCGTTATCCACTAGATTTTGTATTTTATTAACAATGAGATTTAAATATTATCCTATACAAATTTAATTAAATGTACCTTATTTCAAAAGAATACGAAGAAATATACGATATTTTCTCAAGACGAAAAATATTGTTTGGCTTGGAAAATGAAGGTTTAGCTGTTTTTTAAGGGAGAAATTGGAAAAATCTGCCTAAGGAAGAGGAAGGCGAAATTAAATCGAGGGAGAAGGCGGAATAAATATTATTTTGATTGATTCTTGAAAATTTGTAGAAATAATCGGTGAAAATACTTAGAAAGCTTCTTTTTTTATGAATCAATCAATGCAGAGCTAAAGGAAAGTGCTTGGAAAGGGGAGTTGATAGATGCGAACATTCAAACTTTGTATTAAGATTTACGGATAATCAGACTTAGGTTTTTATTGGCGCTCCAAATTCTCCATTCGTTGCTGTTCAAAAATATCAAAATAGAAACCTTTATTCGCCAGCAATTCTTCATGCGTCCCTTGCTCCGTAATTCTTCCTTCATCGAGTACAATGATTTGATCAAATTGCAATAAGGAATAAATTCGATGGGTAATGATGATGGTCGTTTTATTGGCCAAGGTCGTATTGAGGTAGCCCAAAATTTGCTGCTCCGTAGTGGTGTCCACCGCAGAAAGACAATCGTCGAGCAAAACGATATCTGGTTTTTTGATCAAAGCGCGCGCAATAGAAACCCTTTGTTTTTGTCCACCCGAAAGCGTCACTCCTCGTTCGCCAACTCTGGTTTCAAATCCTTCCGTCAATTCCATGATGTCATCATACACCGCTGCATAGCGCGTATACGCTTCAATCTCTGCTTGAGTAGCGTCGGGTTGTCCAAAAGCAACATTTCCAGAAACCGTATCTGAAAACAAAAAGACATCTTGTGGAACATAACCAATGCGTTCTCTAAGCTTAGACAAATCATGTTCGCGAATATCCTTTCCATCGATCCGAATGGCTCCCTTGTCGATGTCATACATCCTAACCAATAAATCTGCAATAGTAGATTTTCCCGAACCCGTCTTACCAATGATGGCCATCTTCTGTCCGGGTTTCAATTGGAAAGAAACATCTTGCAAAGCTTTGGTTCCACTATCTGGATACACAAAGGAAACCTGATCAAAAGTTAAGGCTCCTTCGATGGGCGAATGGTCCGTAGCCGTATTTTGGATTTCTGGAACGGTTTGCAAAAATTCATTGATCCTTTTTTGGGAAGCGGAAGCTTGTTGGATCAGAGAAGCAATCCAGCCAATAGCCGTTACGGGCCAGGTTAGCATATTGATGTAAATGACAAATTCAGCAATATTTCCTGGAGTGATATTTCCTTTCACCACTTGCAATCCTCCAATGTAAACGGTTAGCGTTGTACTAATCCCAATCAATAAAATCATCAAAGGAAAAAAGGCCGCATTAACACTGGCCAAGTCCAGCGATTTTAATTTATAATCTTCACTTTGTTCCGCAAAGAAACGGCTCATCGGTTTTTCTTGAACATAGGATTTAACCACCCGAATTCCAGAATAAACTTCTTGTGCCGTACTATTGAGCGTTGCGAGTTGTTGTTGGATAATGGTACTCTTTTTATTGATCAGATTACTAACATAATAAATCGACAAGGATAAAAAGGGGAGTGGTAAGAGACTATAAAAAGTGAGTTCAAGACTAACACTCACCATCGACCAGATAACAAAGACAAAAAGAGATACCAGATTGATGCCATAAAGCAAAGCGGGCCCTAAGTACATTCTTACTTTGGATACATCTTCTGTAATCCGAGACATCAGGTCTCCCGTATTTTTTTGTTTGTAAAAAGAGAGTGATAATTTTTCGTAATGCCCAAATATTTCTTTGCGCATATCATATTCGATCAATCGCGACATCACAATGATGGTTTGCCGCATAAAGTACATAAAGATGCCCATCATGAAAGCCAGTAATAAAACCAATAATCCAAAAAACATCAAGGTCTGCCCGAGGTTTACAAACAATTCATTCTGTTGTTCAAAACCATCATACAATTGGTAAAGACTAATGTTTTCGACCACGAGATCTAAAGCCTGTCGAATCATTTGTGGTTGTAATACCCGAAAGTAATTGGACAGGGATACAAAGACAATCCCTAGCAAAAGGTGCTTGCGGTATTTGACAAAATATTTATTGAGTACGGCTAATTCCTTCAAAAGGGAGATTTTTGTTGAAAACTTTAGAACAGCATCTGTTTTTTTGCGTATTAAGTAAGGAGCAAAGAAACTGGCTTGCCTTGTCCTATACAATAAGTCACTTAGATGAAACCAAGAAAACTAGAGAAGGTTTAGAATAAACACCTCCTTCTTAAAAGGCAAAAATAGCTAAATATTTGGAACCACTTATTTAAAGGTCAAAATAGGAGGCGTTTCATTTTATGGCTAAATTCGTTTACCTTTGTATCCAATAAAACCATATACATTTTTATAGCGCTCAGGTACAATTATTCGCGCAAAATTTAAAACCTAACCTAATAATGAATCGAATTGTCACCCTTGATGAATTTATTATTCAAAAACAAAAAGACTTCGCCTACGCTTCAGGTGAACTTACTGGCTTGCTTAGAGATATTGGTGTAGCGGCAAAAATTGTCAATCGCGAAGTCAATAAGGCAGGTTTGGTCAATATCCTTGGAGAAGACGGATCGGCCAATGCCACTGGAGACACCGTTCAGAAATTGGACATGTATGCCAATGAGAAGTTGATCGACTGCCTAAAGAATAGTGGCGAATGCTGTGGTATCGCTTCTGAGGAAAACGAAAGCTTTATTCCCATTCCATCTGTAGAATCTAAAAATGCCAAATACGTGGTCGTATTTGATCCTTTGGATGGTTCTTCCAATATTGATGTAAATGTTTCTGTAGGAACCATCTTTGGAATCTATCGAAGAATTTCTGACGTTTCTGGTCCTTGTGAAATGAAAGATTTTTTACAAAAAGGAACAGAACTCGTCGCTGCGGGTTATGTGATTTATGGGACCTCTACTATTTTGGTGTATACCACCGGACGTGGCGTAAATGGTTTTACGCTTGATCCAACGATTGGCGAGTTTTGTCTTTCTCATAAAGACATCAAGATTCCTAATCGAGGACAATATTACTCTGTCAACCAGGGCTATTATTTGAAATTTGACGTAGAGATGCGCCGGTATATTGATTACTGTTCTGACCTCAATTTGCGTTTGCGATATATCGGATCTATGGTATCGGATATTCACCGGACTTTATTCCAGGGTGGTATTTTCCTATACCCCAATACGCGGAAGTACCCACAAGGAAAATTGCGTTTGCTTTATGAATGCAACCCTTTAGCTTTTGTAGTAGAACAAGCAGGTGGTAAAGCCATCACCACTCAACTCAATCGTATCCTCGATATCGAACCAAGTGATTTGCACGAAAGGCAAACCATCGTTATCGGTTCGCCAGATATGATAGATGAAATGAAAGAATTTGTAGAGCGATATAGTGTTCCTGCTTATACCAAAGCAACTTAAGGAAACGGTCTGATGATTTAGACTTGTTGTTTAGTGTTTTTCAGCGGGACTTACTGTTACCTCGTCAATTTAGTTTGATCAAAGAAAGGAAAAGATAAAAAGTAATAGTAGTCCTGACGAAAGAAGGAATGGGAGGCTAGTCAAAAAATTGTTTGATAGGAGGAAATATATTTCCGAACCTGCCGGCCGGCAAAGGCAGGCCTGCCTGGGATTAAGAAATCTATTGGAGTTGTCTCTTGAAAAAAATCTAAGAAATCGACCTAGGTAGGTTCATGAGGTTAAATACGGAAATATTTTAAACTAAAAAAGTAGTATTACCTACTAGATAAAAAAGGGCTGCCCGGCGTTCGCCAGGCAGCTCTTGACATCTTAACCAAATATTACAAAGTTTCCACCTTCTCAGGTGGAAATATTTTAATTCAAATTTTAAAATACAAGTGATCAAAATCGCGATGCTCCGCGTTTTTTATTTGATCAAAATCAAATCGCCTTTAAATAATTCTACTCGTCCACCACTCAGTCTAATCTCCGCATAATAAACAAATACCGCTGGATCCATCGGCTTCCCTTTGAATCGACCATCCCAACCTTCCGACGGATTATTGCCCGACATATTCTCTGATTCATAAACCAATTCTCCCCATCGATCAAAGACTCTTAATACATTAATATTTTCGACACTGTCTCCCGTAAAAATGGTAAAGTAATCATTGACGCCATCGCCATCCGGTGAAAAAGCAGATGGAATAAATACAGGCCGATCTTTCTTGACCGTGATACGGATATGATCAGAAGCCAAACAACCATCTTCATCAATCGCTTCCGCTATAAATACGGTAGAAAATTCAGGACTCGCAATAGGATCTAAACAATGGTCGCAAGACAAGAACTCAGGACTGCTCCAAGTAATCGAATCGATGCTATTGCTTGCAAAAGTGTATAGCTCAGTACTCGCTCCATAAAGAATGCTTTGGTCTTCTCCCAGATCAATTTCAAATTTTTGCGGATCTTCCATCATCACGCTTAGGCTTCCTTCGCAGCCAGCAGCGTTCTGAACTCTGACGGTATATTCACCAGGAGCAAGATCACCAAAATAAGGATTGGTCTGGAAGCTTCCATCATTAATCGTACACTCAAATGGGCCATTCGGATTGGTCGATAAATCCACATAAATACTTCCATTGTTTTCTCCATAACATTCGATTGGCTGTACCTCTAAATCAAATTGGATCGACTGCAATTCAATGGAATTAATTACCAGGCTATCGCAACCTCCGACCGTTTGCAGGAAGAGTGTATCACTATTGACCTCTTCTGGATCACAGGTAAAACTGTTATTAAAATTGACTAAAGGTGGCGGCGCATTTACACTTTCTATAATCAAGCTATCACAACCTCCTTGACTTTGAACCACTATTTCGCGACTTCCCCATTGGGCTGGATCACAACTGAATGAATTGATATAAGTGGTATCAGAGAGGATCAAATTGACCTGGTTGATTTCCAAACTATCGCAACCAAATTGGTTGACGTAGAGATTACTAAAGATTCCCGTATCCTGCGCATTACAAGTACTAGCAAAAATATAAGTTGTATCGGATGGCAACAAACTCGTCGTTGTGATAAGGATACTATCTAGTCCATATTGATTCTGTAAGGTATCCATGACGGTTCCGATTGCAGTGCTGTCGCAAGTTTCAAGATCAATTAGAGTAGGCGTACAATCTACCAAGTTCATTAGTTCAATAATCAAACTATCGCAACCATATTGATTGGTAGCAAAAGTGGTGTCGTTATTAACCTGTGTAGGGTCACAAGTATACAATTGTAAATACGTAGTGTCAGAGGGTAAAAGAATGGTAGTACTAATGATGATACTATCCAATCCATTTTGATTTTGCAAGGTATCTATTTCAATTCCTTCTTCCAAAGGATCACAAGTTTCTAAATTGATATAGGTTGGATCAGTGCAATTGGTCGCCAAAGAAGTTTCTGTAATAATCAAACTATCACATCCTGCCTGATTGTTGAAAAACAAAGTATCCGAACCGATGGCGCTTGGGTCACAAGAAGTTGCGGTGAGGTATAAAGTATCACCAAGGCTAAGATCGGTTTGTGTGATGACGGTGCTGTCGCAAAACTGTCCAGTATAAGTTTGTACCTCAATACCGATCAAAGTAGGATCACAAGAATAGTCTTGCACATAGATGGTATCCGAAGCGAGCAGCGAAGTTTCCGTAATAACTAAACTATCACATCCTGCTTGATTATTAAAAAACAAAGTGTCTGAACCAATGGCGGTAATGTCGCAGGA
>CALLVY010000841.1 GCA_938015925.1 uncultured Saprospiraceae bacterium | reverse complement strand
GGACATCCCGATCTTTTTGCAGCGAATGAATTGCAATTATTGGGTTTCAATGATTTAAAAGAAAGAGCCGCCGCCTACAGTGGTAAGTTTTCTTTATGGTCAGAAGGATTGGTTCGGGTAGTCATGGAATTGAAAAACTGCGATGCAGATCAAGCGAAAGCGATGATCCAGGATTGCACTCAAAAAGGACACACTACCCAACATTTATATAAAGTATTACAGGAATGGATTGGCGAAAAAACATTAGTCGATAAATCTCCTTCCTATGCTTTGGATCCCGGTGCTTTAGAAAAAGCGGAACGCGATTTTGAAAATCCATTATACATCCAACTCGTTCGACATCCTTATTCGATGATTACTTCCTTCGAGCGCATGCACATGGATCAAGTGATGTACCTGCATCCGCATCCTTACGAAGCTCGACAATTGGGAGAATTGATTTGGTCAAAGAGCCATCAAAATATCAATGCCTTTTTTGAAACCCTTCCTCACGAACGCCATATCCAAATCCATTACGAAGATTTGGTACAACAACCCGAGGCCACCATGCGTCAATTGTGCCAACGCTTTGGCCTGGATTATCATCCCGCACTCATTCAACCTTATCAGGATTTGAATCAAAAAATGACGGATGGAATTTATACCGATTCCAAACCGATGGGCGATGTCAAACTCTTAGCGCATGGAAAAATAAAATCGAAATTAGCGGATACCTGGAAGGGGGTTTTAAACAACAATTTTCTGCATTCAAGCACCTGGAAAATAGCAAGTGATTTATCTTGCGAGGTCCCAGAAGAAATAAAAAATACATCTCAGACAAGTCAAAATGGAACCGACGAAAAAGTAACTTCTCCAAAAAGGCCAGTAAAATCCGAATCAAAAGATATTGCTATCGTCGGAATGAGTGGACGATTTCCGGGAGCTAAAAATTTAGATGAATTTTGGCAAAACCTTTTGACCGAAAAAGATGTAAGCGTAGAAATGACCGCCGAAGATTTGATCAAAGAAGGACTCGATCCAAACTTGATCAATGATCCCGATTATGTCCGCCGAGGAATGCCTTTGGAAGACGCGGATTGTTTTGATGCAAAATTCTTTGGCTACTTGCCCAAAGAGGCTGCGCTGATGGATCCACAGCATCGAATCTATTTGGAGTGCGCTTATGCCGCTCTGGAAGATGCGGGATATGATCCTGGTCGATACCCTGGTTTGATTGGTGTTTTTGGAGGCGTTGCCCGAAATACTTACCTCGTCAATAATGTCATTACCCATCCGCAGTATTTCAAATCTGTCGATGATTTTATGTTGGGCATTACTTTAGAAAAAGATTTCCCCGCCACCAGAGTGGCTTACAAATTAAACCTAAAAGGCCCGGCAATCAATGTCCAAACGGCTTGCTCTTCTTCAGGAGTTGCCTTGCATTTGGCTTGCCAAAACTTATTGACTGGAGATGCTGATATGATGCTGGTCGGCGGCGGAAGAATTCAACCACCCGTGCGATCAGGGCATCTGCACAAAGAAGGTCACGCCCTGTCTCCCGATGGCTATTGCCATACCTTTGGCGATCAGGCACAAGGCATGGTTCGCGGTCATGGAATGGGCTTTTTAGTCATCAAAACCTTGGCACAAGCCAAAGCAGATGGCGACAGCATTCACGCGATCATCAAAGCTACCGGAATTAGCAATGATGGTTCAGATAAAATTGGTTTTACCGCACCAAGTATCAATGGCCAGGCGGAAGCCATCGCCAGTGCCTATGAAAAATCAGGAATAAATCCAGAGACGATTTCCTATATAGAAGCACATGGTACCGGAACACCTTTGGGCGATCCGATCGAAATGGCCGGACTCACCAAAGCCTTTCAACGCTTCACTAATAAAAAAGGATTCTGTAAAGTCGGTTCTGTCAAAACAAATATCGGTCACCTCGATGCGGGAGCTTGTATCGCAGGAATTATCAAGACCGTATTGAGTTTGAAAAATGAAATTTTACCAGCCTCTTTGCATTACGAACGACCCAATCCACAGATTGATTTTGCGAATAGCCCTTTTGTCGTCAATGACAAACGTCAGGCATGGGAGCGGGGAGAAGCACCACGCAGAGCAGGGGTAAGTTCGCTTGGTTTGGGTGGAACGAATATTCATGTGGTTTTGGAGGAAGCGCCTTTGTTGGAAAAAACGAGCGAGGAAGATAGCCATCAATTGTATGTCCTTTCCGCGAAGACGGAAGAAGCTTTGGAAAAAGCGACGCTGGAATTGGGACAAAAATTAGCAAAAGAAGAGGCCTTAAATGCCAATGATATTGCTTACACCTTGCAAGAGGGGAGAAAGCCTTTTGACTATCGTCGATTTATTGTCAATGGAGGAAATTCGGAAACGGCTGTTTCTTTAAATACTGGAAAGGATTTTATTAGTGGAAAAATACCTGCCCAAAAACAAGAAGTTGTTTTTATGTTCCCAGGCGGTGGTGCGCAGCATCGAAATATGGGAAGAGGCTTGTACGAGCAACAAGCTGTTTTTAAAACAATGGTTGATCGGTGTTTACATCTTTTTAAAGAAAACCATCAATTAGATTTAAGAGAAATTTTATATCCCACAGATTCGACCATCAGTGCTCCCATTGAAAATCCATTGCATGGAATCAGTTTATTGTTTGTCATTGAATATGCCAGTGCTCAATTTTGGCTTTCGCTAGGTTTAAAACCGGTGGCGCTGATTGGGCATAGCTTGGGAGAATATACGGCGGCTTGTATTGCGGAAGTGATTAGCCTGGAAGATGCGATTGCCTTAGTCGCGAAGCGAGGAAAATTATTTAGAACACTTCCGAATGGAGGGATGCTCAGTATTCCACTACCCGCTGAAAAAGTCAAAAGCATCCTTAATGGAAATAATACTTTGGATTTTGCAGCGATCAACAAACCCGATCACTGTGTCGTATCCGGTGCCGTAAAAGCCATTGATCAAGCCAAACAAATTTTAAATAAAAAAGAAATACATTCTACGCGCTTACATATTTCTGTAGCGGCTCACTCTAGTGAAGTAGAACCCATCCTGGAAGAGTTCGGCGATTTTCTAAAAACGATCTCTTTTCAAAAACCGCAATTGCCGATCGTTAGTAATGTAACTGGTGATTGGGCCAAAAATGGAGAATTTCAATCCGCAGATTACTGGTGTAATCACTTGCGTAAAACCGTTCGATTTAGTGATGGGATTACGCGTTTATTAGAACAACCCAACAAGGTGTTACTAGAAATTGGTCCAGGACAAACCCTCTCTACTTTTGCTCGACAACATCCAAGTCGACAGAAAGGACAAAAGATATTGGCCTCTCTTCGTCACCCAAAAGAAAGCACTCCGGATTTGGCTTTCTTCCTAAAAACGTTGGGCCAACTTTGGTTGGAAGGCGTGACGATCAATTGGCCAGCATTATATCAAGGACAAAAACGAACTAGAATTTCCCTCCCTACTTATCCCTTTGAACGAAAACGACATTGGATAGCCGCCAAGCCACTGGTGATCCAAACTACTGAAGAACTTGAAACGAATAAGACTATGAAGAAAAATCAAGAAACCCAGACTGGTGGAGGCCAGGCATCTAAAATTTGTCGAACAACACTTTTGACCGGGAAGTTAAAAGATTTGTTTTACCAATTGAGTGGGATTTCACCAGAAGAAATGGAGGATCAAGCTACCTTTTTGGAAATGGGTTTTGATTCCTTGTTTCTAACCCAGGCTGTTTCTAAAATCAAAAAGGAGTTTAAGGTTAAATTGAGTTTCCGCCAATTATTTGACGAAGCTCCAAGCATAGCTACCTTGGCTGCTTTGATCGATACTCAATTGCCCGATAATGCCTATCTCGCAGAATTGGAAAAAATCAATAC
>CALLVY010000840.1 GCA_938015925.1 uncultured Saprospiraceae bacterium | reverse complement strand
ACATCCTCCATTACTATTCCCTGAGCATCCAATAAGCGCAAAAACAAAGCACTTTCCGCAAAAGTATTTAAGCGATAAAGTAGTGCAATATTTCCATTGGACAGTTCCAGACAACTTACTCCTTCCCAGGCAGAGCTATCGGTCATGATTTGCTCCCAAAGGATATTTCCGGTCTCATGGATGCGAGTCAATACCGTTTTAGACTCCGTGCTTTTGTGTTTGCTCAAAAGTAGGTAATCACCATTCGTGGTCTTTTTGAGGTCTGCAAAGAGTGCTGCTTTACTATCTGGATTTAAATAAACTTCCCAGTCTTGTGCAAAACTCAAGAATGGAAGGAAAATAAAAAATAGGAACTGGAGCTGTTTCATCTTTATATTGCTAAGTGCTTGAAATCAGGAAATACTTGGACGTCCGCTCGTAAAAGCGAAGTTGCAAAACACCGAGAGCCTTGGTTGATCTAATATTGAAAAAAGAAAATAACGGATTTGGAGGCAAAACCGTATTTTAAGGTTGGAGAAGTGGGAGTAATCGAAGAGTAATTTTCGATGCTGAGAATAAAGTTAGGTTTTTTTATTGGGTTTTACAAAAAAGAGAAAGCGGTAAAAGATTTATGAGTCTTTTCCAAAGGAAATTAGGGTTTAAAAAAGCCCAAGTTTCTACATCGAGGTTAGCTGCAACATTTTGATACGTTTTGATGCATTTATCTTTTTCGCCAGTGTTCCAGTAACAATCTGCGAGGATATATTGAATCTCTTTTAAGGATTGATAATCCGGTTTTAATAAGTTGATTTTTTTATCGTTAGATGGTAGGCATCTATCTTATGAAGTCGATAAATTTTATTTCCTTTTTTTTGAGTAAAACCGGTCTGGTTAATTCCTACGATAAAAAAGAGCAAACAAAATAGGGAGACTAAGTATTTTTGGATCGAGTAGAGTGAGACAGGGATAATCTTTTAAACCTGCGGATACCCACAAAGGAGATTGTCTCTATTTCTACCCTCTCACACCACCGGACGTCAGACTGTTCATTAATCTATATAATCGTATACTCTTAACAAGTAGCCCTATCTTAAAGTATCAAACAATGCTTTAAATTATGCGGGTAAAGAAAATGCACAAGCGCAAGGAAAATCTTTTATTTCCTCCTAGCTTAGACGAAAAAATAGCAGCAGATAATAAAAGCACCTACCGCCATTGCCAATGTCCTCTATAATGCTGATACACAAAAATCTTATTTGGATGTACTCCGTCTTCCTCCACCGCCTAGTGACAAACAGTATCAATTGTGGGTGATCGTAGATGGGACACCTGCGGATATGGGAGTCTTTGAAGCAATTCTTACAGGAAATACTTTACAAGAAATTCCTTTTGTAGAAAATCCGCAAGCCTTTACGGTAACGCTTGAAAAACGAGGAGGAAGTCCAACTCCTACTTTGGAAGAAATGGTGGTTATAGGTAATTTTGTTAGCACTTAATATTACCCGTTTCCTCCAACTCACCCCCCTACTTCTTGCAATATTTTATCCTAAACCTCTTTTGAAGTCCCTTTTTCTTCAGAAAATTTCTTAATAAAATTCTGTGTAATTCCTTTAAAATCGTGAATAATAGCCGACCTATTGCTCTAATATAGATGGTTCATTAAAAAAATTCCGTCAAATTATTCCTTTGGAATTGTTTTTGCTTACCTAATATTAATCCTCCCTCTTATTACTTTCCTCCTTCATTTGGTAACACTTGATTGTTAAATAATTTGATTATTTGATCAATCCATTTATATAATTTATTATTCATTAACTAAATATCATTTCCATGAAATTAAAAGGATCAAAAAAACTCGCGAACTTAGACTTAAACCCGAATGAGATTATCAAGCATGATACTTGTTCTAAGATTAAGGGAGGAGGATATTATTGCTGTGTCCGTAATCAGTGGATTCCCTAAATAATATCAAAAATGAGCTACGGATTACGATTGTAATGATGTAGCTCATTTTTTATTATTAAAGTTGTTTTAAAATAAGTAAACGAAGTGCATACAAATCATTGTATTACAGATACTTACAACCAAATCCAAGCTCCATATTAAAACAACTGCATCTAAACTTAAATATGAAATCCTCAAATTTATTTATTTTACTTTTCTTTGCTTTCTCCCATTCATTATTTGGATCGGAGACAAAGATAGATAGTATCTCCTCTCCTAAATTGTGGCTGAAGGAGCAAAATAGAATTGGTGGAAATCTATTAAAGGACAATCAGGATTTTAAAAAAACAGTTGACTTTTTCAAATCGGCCTATAACTTCTCTATCTCTAGTGGACTGTCTGATTACTTGGTAGAAATACCTGTCAACTACGGAATGGCTTTATATAAAAATGGAGAAATCCAAAAAGCCTATTCCATTCTACAAGAGGCCTTACCCAAAATCAAAGAGGATAATTTAAAGCTAAAGGCAGCTGTCAACCAGATTCTTGGTATGACACTCGTTTTTCAAAACAAATACCCGGAAGGTTATAAACATCAAATGGATGCTTTGAAGTACTTCACAGACATGAAGGACTCTACTGGTTTGATGAGGGTTTTATACGACCTGGGGAGTAATTTTGTAACACAGGGGCAAAATGAATTGGCATTAGAAAATTACGAAAAAGGAATTGCCATTGCCAAAGCATTGGATAATGAAAAAATGACCATGTTCGGTATCACAGCAATCGGTGGTGTTTGGTCTTCCATGGGTGATCTCGAAAAATCTTTGAAATATAGTAATGAAAGTATTTTGCTTGCCAAGCAAATAGAAGATGAGGAGGAGTTGGCCTGGGCATCCATTAATCATGGTCATACCCTGATAAAATTAAAAAAATACGAAGAGTCAGAAATCTTTTTACAGCAGGCTTATGATTTAAGTTTCGTAATTGGAAATAAACTACTAACGGCCTACTCGATAGAGCAAATGTCCGTCTTGTATTTTGAACAAAACCTTTTAGACAAAGCGATAATACGCCTTGATGAATGTTATAAAATCTATCAAGAACTTGGTCAAACCAATAGCATAAAAGAACTGACCAGGAAATATGCAGAGATATATTTCAAACAAGAAAATTATATCAAATACAAAGAATATACGGACCAATACATGGCATTAAAAGATTCCTTGTATTCTAAGGAAATGATGGAATCAATGGCCAATTTAAAGCAGGATTTCGAGTTTCATAAAATGGAACGCGAAAATGAAATTGCTTTATTGACTAAGGATAAGGAATTAGCAAAAGCGAATATCTATATCACTTGTGCGGTTGTATTGGGTACGGTGCTGGTGCTGGTGTTGATTTTGGTTTTAATGTATAGTAGAAATAAGGCGGCGGTCGAAAAGAATGAAATTCTTAAAGCAAAGAATGCAGAGATACTGAGACAAAACGAATCCTTGGTAACTTCTAATGAAGACCTGGAGAAGTTTGCTTACATTATTTCTCATGACTTAAAAGAACCTTTGCGGAATATCAATGGGTTTACAAAATTACTTGGTCGAAAGTTGAAAAATCATACTTTTGATGAAAACATCAATGAGTACATGGAATTCATTGTGAAAGGGACAGAACAAATGGGAGAATTGTTAAATGGCCTTTTGGAATACTCCAAAGTGGGGGTCAATAAATCGGAGAAAAAACTAACGAGTCTGGATGCTCTTGCCCAAAAAGTAATCATTGGATTTAGAATTCAAATGGATGAAAAACAGTGTGAAGTAGACTTACAAAAGCTTCCAGAGGTGGCCTGCAAAAGCATACAACTGAGTCAGGTTTTTCAAAACCTATTAGCGAACGCCATCAAATTTGGACCGGAGACCGGAAATAGAATTACCATTGGATCCGAAGATCATCCCGATCACCATTTGATCTTTGTCAAAGACGAAGGGATTGGTATTGAAGAGAAATATCAAGATGATATTTTTGTAGTCTTCAAACGTCTTCACGATCGCAAGATATTTACCGGATCAGGAATTGGCTTGGCTACCTGTAAAAAAATCGTTGAAGAGCATGGTGGCCGCATTTGGGTTAGTTCGGAAGAAGGGAAAGGCGCTTGCTTTTACTTCACCCTACCTAAACCTTTTACAGCAGATCCGAATGCAGCAATAAACAAAAAGATGAATGCTTCGCAACCTGATTTTGCTATTGCTTAATTTCCTTTTTTTACCTAGCTGTGTTATTCCCGGAATCGAATCTTGTTCGATACCGATTGATAAACCAGACTCAATAAATTCCTTACTTTATAGCCTGTTTTCCATTTACTAAAACCCAACAATTTTTTTATTGGAATTTCATAAGCAAGCTAGCTTATCTTCCCACAACATATTCCTCTCCAATCGACAAGTACTCTACCACTCCTTCATAATCTTTAACATCCACTCCTGCCCTACCCATCTCTTGATAAAAACTTTCCTTAAACTTTTGGGAATCCCCTACCCAATCCTCTCCTGCTTCCACTAAGACATAAGAAAACTGAATAGACGGTGGAGCGATTGGCTCTTCTGAAAAATAATACAACTCGGCTACGCCCGCAGTGAAGACCATGCTGAGCATTGCTTCGTCATCGAGTGCGAGCGGCAGGGCAAAAAAAGATTCGGTCGATTCCCATTTTGCAAATCTAAGGATTACCGCCTTTTCAATAATCGTTTCTGTTAATTCTGGAACAGGAAAAAGGCAATTGCCATAATTAGAGGAAACGGTAGACCAGCTTACAGTCGTCCAAGGAGAGATGGATACCTGATGCATCCTATGATCAAACGCTGGTTTAGTAGCGGTCTTAGTGGATTTTTTTATATTAAAAGAAGGGGTACATAAAACGATAGCCAAGGACAGGCTAATGAACTTAGGTAATGATTTTTTCATTTTTAGAATTTTGTTAATTGGGGTAAAACGCAAAAAGGCTTTAAAGAATAATCGACCTATTGCGAAATCATTGGTTCTTAAAAATCCCTTTTCCTAAAATAAAGATTAGAAAAATAAATCATAGTACAGAACGTAAAAACACTGTTTCTAATTCCTAAAATAAAAACAGGGGAAAATACGGGGGTACCGAGGATAAACACCTCTTTTAGCTTACTTATCGACCAAAGTCTAGGAAATTCAATTTCTATTATCTTATCTTTAGAAAGTCTATTTCTTATTTTTTTAACCCCATAATTCTACACACATGAAAAAGCCAACTAATGGCCAAGGTATTGTTCGTCGTAAGCCCTTATTTAATACGAGTCTTAGAAAAGACCATCATCTACCTCCTGATGATGCAAAGGACATGGTCAAAACCTGGTTTAAAACACCGCCCGCTGCGCTTTCCAATATGTTTTATACCTTCTACAAAGAAAACGAAATTTACCACACCCTACGAGCCGTCACTTATGAATTGCCCGCTGCTGGTCTTCAAGATTTAATCGCCAAATACAATAAGCGCAAGGCGACTAATCTTGCGACCCTAAAGGTTTATTTAGGTTGTGAGGATAATTATAATCCTTCTGAAATTAGCGAAGATACTCCAGCCTTCCTTCCTTTTATTCAATTGAATTTTTCAGGTGATAACCCAACCAAAGATTTTGAAGATTGCTATCGCCCTCTTTTCAGAAAACTATCAACCACTCCTATCGGCTCCAGAGCTCTGCATATTCCTAGCAACGACGAATCGGATTTATCTAAACCAACCACCATCAAGGTCGTTCCAAATTCACCACACATTCAAGCATCGGACATCTCCAATAACCCTAGCCATATTTCCCCGGAATCCGCTCATATTTTTATTGATGAATGGTGTCATGCCAACAACTTTGAAATTGAAGGGTTCTTTACCGGATTGGTTCAAGGACAAGTCACTCGGGTCAATAGTTTTTCTTACCTAAAAGAAGACCTGGAACAGATTGCAACATTGGTTAAAGAGAATCCCAAGCGTAGTCTCTTTCTCCACCTTGCGGTCATCAAACCAAATACACAATCGCCTTTTTCTTTTCATATCGTTTTGGAGGTCGCCGAATATACCGAATCCAACATGATGCCTTTGGGCAGTGACGGAGGTTCTACCTTCTTCGAATTTGGCTATCCTTGTCCTCCTTATTGCCAGGGCTTGGGCGGCGGTTGATCTTTTCGATCCGCTATAAAAAGTATAAAACTTCGTTCTTTGGCCTATTCCGTGGCCAAAGAACGAAAAATTTCTAAAGCCATTTGGACGGTAAAGTGATCCTTTGATTTTATCGTTTATCCTTTCCAAATCAAAGCCCCAAAAATGGGAATTAAAACCTCTATTTTATTAGCAGAAATTTCTGCGTCTATTGGCATCCTTCCCATCTTGATTGGGCTATTCAGGCGCAAGAGTGCTAATGCTGCTCAGCGTACTTTACTACTATTAGTTTTGTTCGCCTTTGCGACAGAGATCGTGGCCTTGGCTATTGCTGGATTGTTTAAAGCCAACAATCTATTTCTCTCTCACCTTTTCCCTTTGATCGAATTTTTTCTCTTGTCAAAAATTTTTCAAAAAGAATTGGAAGACATTCTTCCTGCAAATTTTTTCACCAGCCTATTAATCGTTTTCACCTGTGGTGCTTTGCTCAATAGTCTTTTCTTCGAATCGCTTTTACAGTTTAATAATAAAAGCCGGGCCATCTCCAGCTTACTCATCATTTTTTTCACCTTGGCCTATTTTTACAAAACACTGAAAGAAGTCAAAATTAAAAAACTAGAATCAGAACCGCTCTTTTGGTTATCTATTGGATTATTGATCTATTTCTCTGCTAGTTTTTTTATCTTCATCTTTAGCAATTATCTCCAGCCTTCGGTAAAACTAAGTTATACCTTCTGGGGAATACACGCGCTACTCAATATTTCACTTTACCTTTTTTATGCGATAGCTCTATGGATCAAGCCACAGAAGACAGTGTAGCATTAATGATGTTTTTTGGTATTATCGGTATGTTGGTTTTGGC
>CALLVY010000839.1 GCA_938015925.1 uncultured Saprospiraceae bacterium | reverse complement strand
CCCCGTACTCGTTGGAATTGGCCATGAAGTAGATGAAACCGTTTTAGATTTGGTCGCTCATCAATCGCTAAAAACGCCTACGGCTGTCGCAGATTTTGTCTTGCATCACAATACCTTATTCGAGTCAGGAATTTTACAATTAGGACAAGAAATTCAAACCTGGGGAAAACAACATTTGTTACTCGAAGCCACCAAGGTCAATCAGGAAGAACAGTTGCTACAACTGCAAAGTAAAAATCGATTAAGAGAAGAAAAACGGCTGTTGGATTTTTGGGAAAAAAATTGGGCCACTCAGGTGCAAAGAAAGGTAGAGTTAGAAAAACAGCATTTAGAAAACCTAGCTCAAAATATTCAATTGCTTAGCCCCGAAGAATGCTTGCGTCGTGGATATTCCATTACCTTGCACGAAGGCAAAGCCATTTCTGATAAAACCATCCTCCCCAAAGGAGCAATTTTAGAAACCCGTTTGGAAAACGGAAGTATATTAAGTAAAGTTGTTAAATATGACAAAGCGTAAAAAAATGAGCTACGACCAGGCCATGGAAGAATTGCAAGGTCTTAGCCAAGAGTTACAGGAAGGAAAGGTGAGTATCGATAACTTGTCTGCGAAAGTAGATCGAGCCAAAGAACTCATCACTTTTTGCAGAGAGAAACTTCGATCTACGGAAGCGGACTTGGGAGGGATTTTTGATCTTTAGCTTGAGGAATATTTAGGTAGGAATATCGAATAATCAATTTTCAATTTCGATTGGGGACGAGAAATCGTAGTTTGACGGAGAGAACAAAAGATAAACCCCAGCACTGTCCGCTCCAATCAATATTCGATATTGGTCATTCCTTATTGAATATCCAATATTGATTGGGGCGGTCCATGCAATGGTTTAGTTTAGCCCCTTCGTCGATGACTTCATATATCCAGATAAACCCGCGATTTTTCGTAAAAATCATTATTCAAAATTAGCGATTCGATATTCAATTATCCCCACCTACCGAAACCCAAAAGCAATCGGAACCAAACCCACCTCAAAAGTATCCACGGGATTCTTCGTATCCAAATCAAACAAAACCACTTCTCCCCGTTCTTTAAAATCAAAAGCATTAGCTGCCAATAAATAACCCGTGAGTGGATCAATTCCATAAGCATTAAAGCTGAGAGAAAAGAAGGGACTTAGGCTGATTGAATTACTGTTGATAGGATGTTCATAAGTCCAGTTGTTGTTGACAAAATACAAATGGTCTTTGGCATTGTTGATGACCAGATTTCTGGTGCCCGCCGTCAATGGAATTTTAAGGGTCGCTTGATCATTTTCTATCTTGACCAAAGTTCCTGGAACATTGAGGGGATTACTTGGATTTTGAATATCGTTGAGTACTCCAGCACAAAGTGTCCAGATGGCTCCATTTTTATCTTGCACCAAGTCCACCGGATTAGGAGCGACTTCAATGGTTTTTAAAACAAGATCAGAAGTGGCATCAATTTTAGTAATCACCGAATCTACTGTAAAACCTCCAGAATTGGTCAGGTAAACCGCTGGCCCAACTTGAATCATCTTACTCGGACCACTTCTACTTGGAATGGACTTTACAATGGATAGATTATTGACATCGACCACGGCGATACTTCCAGTCAGGCCATCATTGCCCCATTGGCTGACATAAATTTTATTGGCATTAACCGCCAGAAGACCTTTCGGGTTTTCAAAACCTTCCACTACACCAAAATGAGAAAAGTCATTGATATTGACAACCGTTAGAGTCTTGGCTTGATTGGATAAAATAAAAGCCTTTTCACCGATGACTACCATGTCCTGAAGGTCATTTCCCAGGCGAGTAGTCGTATTGACCTTTTGGTAAATATTATTGACCTCTTGTTTGCAATCGCGTTGGTAAAAAGAAATGGTACCACTTGCTACATCTCTATTGCCCTGATTGACCACAAAGATGCCGGAATCATAGGTATTGATTTCCTTGGGTTTCATGATCTCGTCATCCTTTCCACAAGATGCGAATAAGCACAAAGCCATCAAGCCAAGCATATACTGGCGAAGTTTCATAATCGTAAAGTTTGGTGGTGGTTTAAGTAGTATGAAAAAAGAGACCATTTTAAACCTTTAGTTTATTTTGTCATCCTACTTTTCGAAGGTGTGCGTTTGCAAAGATAGAAAATTTAGAATAAAGTCTTAAGTACTTTGATTTTGCTTAAACCCTCTAATAAGCGCTTTTCAAGGGGATCTATTCTAGAACGTATTCCTTGAGAAAAAAGTCTCCTGAGTATCCTCCAAAAAATACGCCAAGGTCATTCTAAATGACCTTGGCGTAAAAAGGGTAGAACGATTAACTGGTTTTTTAATCAAACCAAAAACCAGTCGGTACAATTCCTGATTCAAAAGAATCGATAGCCGTACCATCTGTATTATAGCGATAGATGACCCCTTTTGAAGAGAAGTCTAAAGCATCGGAAGCATAAATTTGGTTGGTATTAAAGTCTACAGCCAGGCTATAGAAATTTCCAACGATCATAGGAGTGGTTTCGGCAGTACCACTTGTTACCGATTGTTTGTAAATTCCTCCTGCGCCAATGTAGTAAAGTTCGTTCCCTGCATTATTGATGGCCAACCATTTCGAACTATTGCTAATTTCTATAGACTGCGTTACTTGTCCATTTTTGATGAGGTTAAGTTGGCCAAAGGTATTATTGGTCGGTTCGTAAAAATCAGAAAATCCTTTGCTGAGACACCACAAGCCATTGCTGTTATCCACTACAAAATTTTGTGGATTGTCTCCAACCGTAATAGTACTTGTAACCTCTTCGGTACCAACATTGATTACCGTTACTGTCGAGTCTCTGGCAAAGCCGCCGACATTGGCTACATAAACTTCATTGTCGATGAGAATCATGGTTTCCGGGCCTTGATCAGTAGGAATAGTTTTTAGAATGTTTAAAGAAGTAAGGTCAACGACCGCAATGCTACCTGTGACACCATCCGCTCCCCATTGGCTTACAAAAGCTTTATTATTACCCACCGGTAAAAAATAACGTGGCAATTCTAAGCCTGTAATTTCTCCAGATTTCTCTAGAGAACTAGCATCCGCTACGATGATTTTATTGGAATTATTGACGACGATATAAGCTTTGTTTTCGAAGGTAGCGATAGACTGAACAATACTCCCTAGTGGATCATCGCAATTATTGAAAGCAAAAGCTTCTTCCTGAATGGCCTTGCTGCTGGTATTGAAATAAGTGATGGTACCGCTGCCATTAGAAAAAGGACCTTCATTTGCAATGTAAAGTCCGGACTCAAAAACTTCTTTGACACAAGTCTCTTCAGGAATGATGGGATCTTCATCGGTTCCACAACTGAATGCTAAAAGGCTAATTAAAACGAATAATAAATTTTGATAACTGAAACGAATCATGTTATTGTTTTTTAGAAAAATGGAGAAATGACAGGAAAATGATTCGAAGAGTTTAAGTAGAAAAGTACAGCAATTAAGATACCGAGGAGTATCCTTCAGGAAGGTTTGAAATTTGCCAACTTTGCTACTCAATCACCTTTTCACCGAAAGTCCTGAGTAATACATCAATGGCAGGTTTTCTGACTCGTCCTATGGTTTGAAAGCCTTCCCATTCCAAATAATTATTCGGCACAGTGGCAATTATCCAAATTTTTCAGCGATAAAAATCGCATCAGGACTCACAGCAGCGGGAACTGTCCAGGTTTTACACCTGATTCCCTTTTAATTCCGATACAATATCGGAAACCGTTGACGCCGCAAAGGTAAAACTAATTTTGAAAAAGCATGTTAAGGATCATGTAAAGAATAACTTATAACATTTGGCTGCTTACTTTCTTCCTACTCTTCGTTGGCGAAAAGCTCGTTATGCTAAGGCATAAGTCGCATTTCACCGCCTCGACTAGAAACAAAGTAATCGACCCAAACCTTTATATCTTATTCTTTACATGATCCTAAATATTTAAGATCTTGTTGTAGATAAACTCTTTTGACTATTACTTACCTTTGCGGAAAATTTAGTCTTTCTTTTTTCTAGCAATAAATAAGAGAGCCACTCTGCAAAGCCTAAAGGAAGAGCAGCTTGAACAGAATTAAACTAAATTAAAACACCAATATAAATGGCCTACGAAAATTTAACAATCAAAACCCGCAAAGGAATTCTAATACTAAGCATCAATCGAGAAAAAGCATTAAATGCTCTAAATATCAAAACGATTGAAGAATTGCACCACTTTTTTGCAGTATCTGCTCCTAAGCGTAAAAAGATCAAAGGAATTGTAATTACTGGAACAGGGGCGAAAGCTTTTGTTGCTGGTGCGGACATCAAGGAATTCTTGGGGATGAAAAAGAATGGAGGAGCAAGCTTTGCCCAACGCGGACAAGATGTTTTCTTTTTAATTGAAAATTTCCCCAAACCAGTGATTGCAGCAGTAAATGGTTTTTCATTGGGAGCAGGATGCGAATTGGCAATGTGTTGTCATATGCGAATCGCTAGTGAGAAGGCTCGCTTTGGACAGCCGGAAGTCAATCTTGGGATTATCCCTGGATATGGAGGAACGCAAAGGTTGATCCAGTTGATCGGTAAAGGCAAGGCCATGGAATTGATCCTTACAGGAGATATGATCAATGCGGAGGAAGCTCACCGTCTTGGTTTGGTCAATCATGTAGTAGAAAGCGGGAAAGAGATCGCCAAGGCCTGTGAAATTATTGAAAAGATTTCAACGAAAGGACCTATTGCCGTTGCAAGATCCATCGAATGTATGAATGCTTATTATGACAAGCTGATAGACGGTTTTGCTTTTGAAGCCGTTCAGTTTGGAGAAGTCGCTGATACCAAAGATTTTCAAGAAGGGGCTAAGGCATTTATTAATAGAAGAGCTCCAAAATATATTGGAGAGTAGATTTTATAAATACTTAGAGGGCAAATCTAAGAGGACTCATTATTTATTTAGATTATGATTAAAACAGACATCATCATTGTTGGAGCGGGGCCGGTAGGACTTTTTACGGTATTTGAGGCAGGCTTGCTTAAGCTGCGTTGTCACCTGGTAGATTCTCTACCGATTGTCGGCGGCCAACTGGCCGAGATTTATCCCAAAAAACCGATCTACGATATCCCCGGATATCCTTCGGTCTTGGCTGGAGAACTGGTCGACAATTTGATGAAACAGATCGAGCCTTTTAACCCTGAGTTTACACTCGGTGAACGGGCAGAAAAGTTGGAACGCTTAGAAAATAATCATTTCCAACTCACCACCAATAAAGGAACGGTACTCGAAGCTCCTGTAGTGGCGATAGCAGGTGGTCTGGGATGTTTTGAACCGCGTAAGCCACCGATCAGCAATATTGCAGACTTTGAAGACAAAGGGGTAGAATACATTATTCGCGATCCTGAGTTGTATCGAGACAAGCGAGTGGTGATTGCAGGGGGAGGAGATTCGGCTTTGGATTGGACCATCTTCTTGGCAGAAGTAGCCAGTGAGGTTACTTTGGTGCATCGCCGGACTCAATTTAGAGGCGCTTTGGATTCAGTAGAAAAGGTAATGGCCTTGAGTGAATCCGGGAAAATTAAGTTGCTCACAGAATCCCAGGTGGTGGGCTTGACGGGGAATGGTCATTTGGATGCGGTAAAGATCAAGCATAGCAAAGAAGGAGAAAAAGAAAAAGAAACGGATCATTTTATTCCTTTATTTGGTTTGTCTCCCAAGCTGGGACCAATAGGAGAGTGGGGCTTGAACATCACCAAAAATGCAATAGAAGTAGATACCCTCGATTATCAAACCAATGTTCCTGGAATTTTTGCAATTGGAGACATCAATACTTACGAGGGGAAACTAAAGCTCATCTTATGTGGCTTTCATGAAGCAACACTGATGTGTCAATCTGCGTTTAAAATTATCAATCCGGATAAGAAACTATCTTTTAAGTATACGACCGTTACTGGAGTGGATGGTTTTTAATGTCAAAGAATCAATTAAACAGCATGAAAGAATTAATCAATATTACCGTTATCGACCGAAAAGGGGAAAAGCATTCCCTGGAAGCACCGACAGATATGAATATGAACCTGATGGAAGTTTGTAAAGCTTATGAACTGCCGGTAGAAGGGACCTGTGGAGGTATGGCGCTATGTTCTACCTGTCATTGCTATGTCGAGTCTGATCATGAATTGCCGGAGGCTTCAGATGCAGAGGAAGATATGATGGATCAAGCTTTCTTTGTGGAGAGCAATAGTCGCCTGGGATGTCAAGTGAGAATAGTGGAAGACTTGGATGGTTTGGTGGTGAAGTTGGCGCCGGAGGCTGGATGATGATTTTAGCTTCTTTCTCGCGAACCTTCTTCGAAGGGTTCAGTACTACAAAAAAAACGGCCTTGATCGGAATTCTGATCAAGGCCGTTTTTTTGTTTTAAGTAAAACAGATTTGCCTAAAAAAAAGAATCTCCTACATCCGGAGGCTTGTTGGATGTAGGAGAACTAAACATACTATGAGAAAACTACACAGTACAAATATATAGTGATTTTATTTTATATAAGGGGTGGATTTATTTTGTGGAAACATATTTGATTAAAGTGGTATATATTCTTTAGGAAGTGGTATTTGACTGTTTGGGAAAGTAATGTATATACATCTAATCTGGATGGAATTCGATAATTCGAAAAGGGAGAAGAGGTCTTTGGCAATATATTTGGATAATCCTTGATGTGTTGAAGAAAGCGGCGAAGATAAGGAGGAAAGAAAAGGATAAAAGGTGCTTCCGGGACAAAAAAATTCCTACACCCCAGAAGGGAAAAAGGTGTAGGAAAATTAAACATACTATGAGAAAACTAGGATGAAGTTAAGGTGGCTTTAGATACTTTAGAGGGTATAATTAGGCAGTGCGCTTATTTTCAAGTAAACGGTACTTATTCTTTAGGAAACGGTAGGTGAGGAAATGGAAAAATACCAAGAAATAGGTGTTTTTTGCAATAAAAAAAAATTCCTGCATCTCTGGAGGGAGCGAAATGCAGGAAGATTAAACAAACATACTATGAGAAAACTATTCGCAATATATGTCAATTTTATTGAATATGTAAATAAGCTTTACGAAGTGGAGAGAAATGCTGTGGCAGTGGTTGGGATGGATGAGAAAGCGGTATTGGGCTGGTTTGCTCGTTTCTGTAAAGTACTCCTCTTTGGGGATGTTATTAATCAAAGAAGGAAATTTAAGCATTGATCTAATTCGGTTGCCACTTCTGAATAGTCTCAATCGGAATCAATATTTCCACCCGAGTCCCTTTCGCTCTTTTCTTACTATCCACCATATCAATCGTTTTTACAAAAACACCCTTTCGCTTCGATTTATTCAAAATCTCTAATCTTCTTTGCGTGATATTGGTTCCTTTCGATTCGTGATTGAGCATCGCCGGATCATTCAATTGGAGTTCCCGTGCTTTTTTGCGACCAATACCATTGTCTTGGACAATACAGAGAATGGTATTGTCATCGTACAATTTAAAATGCAATTTCACCATTCCCTTCTTCTTTTTCCGCAAACCATGTTCAATGGCATTTTCTACATAAGGTTGAATGATCATCGTAGGAATTCCCATGATGTCTTCTTCCAGCTCCTCGTCCATATGGATTTGGTAATTCAATTGATCCTCAAAGCGGAGCTTTTGATTGATGTAGAGGTAATCTTCCAAAAATTCGATTTCCTTTTCCAGAGAAATAATCTCCAAATCAGAATAGTCCAAACTTTGTCGCATCAGCTTCGCAAATTTGGCCAGGTACTTTGCAGCGAGATTGGCATTCTCCGAAGTGATAAAATGCTGGATAGAATTGAGGGCATTGTACATGAAGTGCGGGTTCATCTGCGCCCGCAATGCCTTGAGTTGAAGTCCGGTTGATTGCAAGCGCAGCATTTCTGTCTCCTGCTTCTTTTTCTCCGCTTCATATTTTACTTCCAATTCCATGAGTTGTCTTTGATTGACAATCTCCCGATACATTTCATCCATCTCATCATGGCGCAATTGATAGCGATAAGCTTCTTCAAAATCTTTTTGATTGGCATAATAGGTCGCAATGTCTTTACAGATAACCGCCAATTGCTTATAGTCATTATTGTCCTTGGCATACTTAAGCGCTTTCTTAAAATGCTTCTCCGCCTTGGTGTTTTTTTCGAGTGCTACAAAAAGCTGTGCCTTCCAATGTTCGATCACCGAGAAATTATGACGGTCTTCTTTGCCATACAGTTTTATCGCGGTGTTGTAAAGGTTGAGCGCTTCCTTGTAATTTTGTTTTTTAAACGTGAGGTAACCCAGGTTGGCATAAGCACTCGCCCTGGTCGTCCGACTGATGTCATCAGAAACGCGAATCGCTTTTCTAAAATAAGCTTCTGCCTTACTACTATTGGCTAAGGCCATGTAAGCATTGCCGACATTGAGGTAGTGCCAGGATAATCGGGTACGCATTCCGATGGACTCGCAAAGGTCGACTGCTTTTTGATAAGCTTTGACACTTTTTTGAATGTCGTTGTTTCGTTCATAAATCCTACCCATACCACTTTGGATAAGCGTCAGGAAGTAAATATCTTTTTTGGATAATGGTTTTGGAAGTGCATTGATGCTCTTATCGGCTTCGAGGAGGAGTTCGATTGCTTTGGCATAATTAGCATAATGCAGACTCAAGAAACCTTCCCGGCAAGTGATTCTGGCCTTTAGGCGAGCATTGGGGAACACTTCTATTAGTTTGTGGGCTTTGTCGAGCATGGTAGAGGCCAGCTCTTTCTTATCGCGATTGAGCAGGATACCAGCATAGTCGATATACATTTCGGCCTGCTCTTTTACATTCCCTCGATCTTCGATGATATTGAGTGCTTCTTCGAAGTGTAGTTCTGCCAGTTTATAATTGTAGAGTTGATTCTCGATAAAGGCCGTATTGAGGTGGTAGCTCATTTGAAAATCCAGATCGGGATTGTTCTTGAGTTCCTTGGCTTGTTGCCGCAAGAGTTCTATGGCTTTCTTGGAATCGGTAAAAGCGTAATGCTCGATGAGTTTGGTGAGTAGGTGGAGGCGTTGGTGGCCATCTTTCTGCTGGTCCAACTGTGTTTCCCACCTTTTGATATCCGTCATTTTTTGAGCAACGTCCATTTTATAGTAACTGAAACTGGTTTATTGAATAAAGTCTATTGGAGATAGCCCAAATAAAAAAGGCTACATTATAACTAATGTAGCCTTTTTAAGGATAGATGCTATCCTTTCTAGAGTAATTTATTGGGGGATAATTCCACCGCAACTATTCCAGGTATTTTTGCCTCCTTTTCTGGTACCACCAAATAATCTGGTCATATCATCTTTTTGCATCACTTGGATGTCCAGGTCGTGGCTAAGATCGGCCAGGCTTTTCTTTGATTTGTTTCCCATAGTAGTATTAGTTTATAACGTTTCTCGTTCGTTTTCGGGTAGAAAAATAAGTGTTCATATATTCCAGAGTCTAAAAATAAGGATATTTTTTACACTCGCAAGTGTTAGCATCCTTTTTTTATGATAAATCAGTGAAATTATTTTTTTGGGTACATTTCTAGTTAGTGGTAGCAATAATACGTAAAATGTTTGATTTTAGTTAGTTAAAGGTATGGATATTTACTCATATGTTAATCGTTTAATTTTGCGAAAAGCACATAGAACAGGCTAAATAGCCCGTGTTTTAAGGCGATTTGCGATTTTAAAGGACTTGGATTAGATTCCTTCTTGTAATCGACGCATTTGTTCCATAAAGGCAGGACGACGTCTTCTGGAGACTTCTATTTTCTTTCCATCAATCATTACCAGATAGCCACCATCACCTTTGACAAATTTTCTCATGTAGTTGAGGTTGATCAAATGGCTTTTGTGTACGCGGTAAAAATTGACACCAGAGAGCATTTCTTCATAAGCCTTAATGGTCTTTGAAGCCGTAATGCGTTCGCCGGACTTGAGGTGAATATGCGTATAGTTGTCTTCCGCTTCGCAGCGAATAATGTCTTTGATATTGATAAAATAAATACCATCCAGGGCGGAGATACTCATTTTTTCAAAGGCATTAGGGTTATTGTACATTTGATTGAATACTTCCAATCGTTGGTTGATCTTATGAACACTTCCTACTCGGATTCTACTGACTGATTCTTTCAACTCATCAGGATCAATAGGTTTGATGATAAAGCCAATGGAACTGTATTGACAAGCTTTTACAGCAAATTTTTCATAAGCCGTCACAAAAATTATATCAAAGCTAATTTCCTCCAACTGGTTGAGCAATTGAAAGACCAAACCATCCGGAAGGTTGATGTCAAGAAAAGCTACATCAGGCTTGATCGCCGGATCCTTCAATAATTTTAAACCCGTCTCAATACTCACGGCTTCGCCAATGAGCTCTACTTGTTCACAGTATTTGCCCAATAGATTTTTGAGATTATTCATGCCCTTGACCTCGTCTTCAATGATAACTGCTTTGATCATATTAATAGTATGATTTTAATTCTTGGATACTATACTAGAGTCCTTTTCTTCTAGATCTGAAGAGTAGGACTTTCGCAAATATCCCTATTTAAATAATGGGTTGATAAGTACGGATTCCAGCGTTGTTACTAAAGGGTTCTGCAAAAATACAAAAAATGTAACATTATAAGAAGTCTTGATATGAAAGAATTCTTATAAAAGTGAATTTGAATAAGCGCTTATCACTAGGGCCTAGGTTTAGCTAGAAGATAAAAGATAATGGCTTTTGCAAAGTATTACTTACATTTATGGGCTAAAAATAATTTTTGTTACCAATGGCAAGTAGAAAAGTTCCAGGTTTTAATCCTACTAAAGAAAAAATTCACGAAGTAATATTTGAGGCAGATACTCCGCTGGGTAAAGCTTTTGACGTCGTTTTGATGGTTTTGATTGTCGCGAGCGTCATTGTGGTAATGCTGGAAAGTGTTACAGCAATCAATAGAGATTATCACACCTTGTTCGTTTTCTTGGAATGGGTTTTTACGATCTTTTTTTCTATTGAATATGGCCTTCGAATTTACTGCGTTTATCGCCCCTGGAAATACATCACGAGTTTTTTTGGAATTATCGATTTATTGGCCATCATTCCTAGTTTCCTAAGTTTGATTTTGCCAGGAGCTCAGTACCTACTGACGATCCGAGCGATGCGCCTGCTGCGGGTCTTTCGGATTTTTAAACTGGTGAAATTTCTGGCAGAGGGAAGTGTCATTATCAAAGCGCTTAGAGCAAGTCGAGCTAAGATTACTGTTTTTATCCTTTTTATTATATTGATGGTAGTCATCGTTGGTTCTGTGATGTACTTGATTGAAGGCGGTATGGAGAATTCTGGCTTTACGAGTATTCCTCGATCGGTTTATTGGGCCATTGTAACCTTGACAACGGTTGGATATGGAGACATTGCCCCCAAGACAGAGGTGGGACAATTTTTGGCGGCCATCGTAATGATTATGGGGTATGCGGTAATCGCTGTACCTACGGGGATTGTTTCTTCTGAGATCATCACCGCTACTGGCGAAAGCAAACCGGGAAGCAATTTGCCAATCCAGGCGACCAATACCCAGGTTTGCAGATTTTGTACGGCAGAAGGACACGATGATGATGCCCTTTATTGCAATAAATGTGGAGAAATACTCAATGAGGAGTGAGGTCCTTTCTTTTAGTTGTTGAAAAGTAATTAAACTCTAATCGCTAAAGTGTTTGTTCTTCTTGTACCTCCCAGGTATGATCGGCCATCAACTTTGCAGAAGCAACAAATTCATAAGGCATATTTCCTCCCCACTCTTTTGGTCCTACCATCGATAGGATAAAAACTTCTTCCTCCTTTTTGATCTTTTTATACAAATGATAAATATGACCAATTAGCGGTTTGAAATTTATCTCTGAAAGGTAGATCTGTTCCGAAATTTGTACGCGATCATGGATCGCTTGAGCTTGTTTGGCCAATAAGTTGACTTGTTCCCGGATTTGATCGAGTTGGGTGTTGGTTTGCTCATACATCGCCGATACCGCCAAGCCTTTTACGCGCCCTTTATCAATGGGTTTGATCACCGCACCACCGACCGTATGCGCATAAGGGAGTAAATGAGGGTTCTCCGCTATCTTGTCTTTGTCAATCGGGTTGACAAATTCTTTTTGAGAATCAGATTTTTTCGCGTCGCTTTTCTTTTGCTTTTCCATAAAATCAATCTTTTCAGTCGAGTAGTTATTAATTGACATCTACTAAGTAGGAGGACAAGATTATGTTGAATTAGCTTCGAGTAGATTTTTAGAACTAGAGGAGGTGAAAACCGCAGCCATAGCCTAGCTATGGCGAGGATTTTTAACGAAATATAGACTAAAAAACTGCCGAAGATAATCAATGATAATTTTGTTCATCTACTTAAATGCTTTTAAAGCCAGATGGTTCAACTAAAAAGCCAGTACAAAGATCATTCCTCGTACTGGCTTTTGGTTTAGCCTTGGCAAAAATATCACAAAGGCTTGCTGAATTTGATTAAATACTATTTGAGTAAGAGCGAACCCGTACCAGCCAAATATCCTTTATTGTAAACTTCAACGGTATATTTTCCATCGCTAAATGTCGTATTGGGCTCCCAAAGGAAACAACCAACCATTGCATCATTGGCATAATCCAATTCTTTGATTTGCGTGTAGCGAATTTCTTCGTTGGAAGCACCACTGGTCATAATTCCTGATCCCAAATTCTCCACGGCTAAGGTTTCACCAATTGGATTGATCAATCGAACATAAAATTTTTCGGTACCCGGTACGGTCACTTCATTTTGGGTCGTGGTAAAACATACTTTTATCCGATCTGTTTTATCCGCAGAACGAGTCTTAGCAGGTTTCCCACTTTTCTTAACCTTCCAGGAAGTAGCGGTTACATCCATTACTTTTACGACAGATGCCTGGGTTACTTTTTCATTCAACTTAGCTTTTTCACTTTCCAAAGATTCTTTTTCACTTACCAAGGCTGCTTTGGCGGTGACCAACTCTGTATTCATCGTGCGTTGAGAACTAAGATCGGTTTCAAGTACTTTTTTGTCTTGCGCCAATTTTACATTCTGCTGCTCCAATAATTCTTTCTCTTGTTTGAGTTGAGTGACTTCTGTCACATAGCCATCTAGTTGACTTCGCAGACCACTCATCATCTCTTGCACCTCAGCTAATTCCGTTTTTGATTTCCTACCTTGTCCAATCAGGCGGCTGATCTTATTCTTTTTCTCCTGCAATTCTTGCTTTTGCTGATCGATTAAGGCATTCAATTCTTCATTGCCTGTTTTCATCGATTCTAATTCCGAGAGGGCCTCGTAATATTGCTTTTCTAATTCTAATTTCAATTTCGCACTGTCATCTACTTCCTGCGTTAGTCTAGCATTTTCCTTTTCGTGGTGCATTTTATTATTGTACAATAAAAAGGCATTGATCCCCAAAAGACCAATGATAATAGCAGCTACTATCGCTGTGAAATTAGTTTTTGATTTAGTTGTTCTCATGATTGATTTTTTAAGTTTTGAATTTTTTTGTTAAACAACATCTCTATTAAAAGGGGCAGACTTAAGAAAGGGCAAAAGCCCAATGATTTTCAATTTTTTACAAAATTAAGGAAATTAATAGGGCAAAAATATTTAATACAATTTATTTTTCCTTCAAATCCCTTATTTTACGACCAAAATAGCGCCAATCTTTCCTCTTAAAGCCTATTTTTAGCGATCTGATTTCCCTGAAGCGGAAGCTATTTGCGTATAAAAGCGTCGGCTTAACTATTGATAATTACGCCAAGCAACTTATATTGCCCCGCGAGGTTTATCCTCCTAAGATGACTTTTTGGGAGATAACGTTGCATAAGGCGCTATTTGAATTACAAAAACTCCATTCTAATGTTTGAAAAACTCGATTTGACCAATGTATTGTT
>CALLVY010000838.1 GCA_938015925.1 uncultured Saprospiraceae bacterium | reverse complement strand
GATTATGCGTATATTGCGCGCCAGGTAAAAGCAGATTTGGAGCGTGCCGCAAAGATTTTGAATGTCCGGGGATACGCCAGAATCGATGCTTTTGTGCGAATTGATAAGGATCGCAATGCGGAAACCATCATCATCGAAGTCAATTCTCTACCGGGAATGACTCCGGCGACTTGTATCTTTCACCAATCCGCCATCAATGGATATAAACCTTACGAATTTATTGATCAGATTTTGGATTTTGGGGAAAGACGAGCCAAGGCGATGATAAGCTAGCGGTGTTTTTATCCAAAACAATTTCTATTTTAGAACAAACTCTATTATGAGCGAACTATTTAAAAAAATCGGAGCCAAAAGTAAAATTGCTTTTAAGGAAACTTTCTACTTTTTGTCAAGTGGTATTTTTCTAAAAAACTTATTGGGCGTTCTGACTTTTACAGGCCTGATCCTTTTAATGAGCATGCTCTGGATGCACTGTTATACCAATCATGGGGAATCTTTACAAGTACATGATTATGTAGGCATGCAATTGGAAGATGTCGTCAAAAAAGCAGAAGATCGCAGCTTTGAAATTTTCATTACCGATTCTATATTTCTGGTAGGCAAGCCTCCGCATACGGTATTGGAGCAAAGTCCGGTCGCTCTTTCTCGTGTTAAAAAAAATCGCAAAATATATTTGACCATTACTAAGTCTACGCCAGACGAAGTATTGATGCCCGCTCTCGATGGAGGCAATGATGATTTTAATCAGTATTCTAAAAAGATGAAAAGGCTCAGTATGAGCAGTAAGATTGTTGGTCGACAATTTAGCAATAAGCTAGAAGAAAACACCATTCTGGAAGTCATCTATGATGGGGATACCATCACTTCGGAATTGGGGAAAGGATATAAAATTCCGATGGGGAGTTTGGTAGAATTTATCGTCACCAGTAAGGGTGGAGGTCGCGTGGAAATTCCGAACCTCATTTGTAAAAAATACGATGCGGTAAAATTCCTTGTCGGTAATTATAACCTCAATATCGGTTCTGTGGTAAGCGATGCCACCGTCACCAATCAATCCAACGCTTATGTCTGGCGCCAGGTTCCTCGTTATTCGTCTTCGGGCAGTATTCGCATTGGCGAACAAATAGACATTTACCTAACCCAATACAAACCAGACAACTGTTCTGGCGATGCTTCGCCTCCAAAACCTAGAAAGGAGATAAAAGAAGAAGAGCCAGAAGAGGAAGAAGTAGAGGATAAAACCTTGGAAGAACTCATGAACGAGATGTCAGAAGACCCCATCAACATCGAAGTACCACCAGCGGAGCCAGGTGGAGGTTCGGAAGAAGAAAATGAGGATTTTTAAACCATCTAATAAAACCTACTATTGGAGTTCTCTAGGCTAAGAAAGAAAGCAAATAAATTCGGCGTCCTTCCCTAGCTCTTAATCTGCCGTAAAGGCTACGAAGTAAGCCAGAATTCTAAGCAACATAAGACGGAATTTTACGTTTTTTCAATTGATAGGAGCTAATATCATTGATATTACTCGTCCACCCATTTTCTCAAAAAATTGATTTGCCTCAGCTTCCCGTGTATTTTCCACCGTTGCTGAATTCACACAAAAGATATCCTATGCGTTTTTTTTACCTTTCGATTCTTTGCTTTTTTAGTTATTCCAGTCTTTTTGCACAGATCGAATTAGCTCCTCTTGGTTCCAATTCTGTTTTGCAAGCCCATCAGGCGAAAAATGGAAAATCAAACCCACAAGAAAATATCCAGGCGAGGGTTACCAGTAATCATTGTGACGAGCCTACGACTGTTCTTTTCGAGGAAAGCACTACGGTTTTTGTGGTTTCTGGAGAAGAAGTGATGATTTGCATTGATGATTTTTTATTCGATAATCTAAATACCACTTCTTGTAAAAATTGTGATTCCCTTCTTTTTGGAAGTGTCACGATTGATAACCCAAACTTTTGCTACACCTATCTTTCTGATGCTAGCATAACGCTCAACACAGCCGATACCATAAAGATTGAAGCTTGTGATGATTATGGTTGCGAAGAATTGGTGTTTCCGATTGTGATTAAAAGAGCAAATCAAGATACGATTCTACCCTTGATTAACTTTACAATAGAAAGTATCAACACGATTTGTTTAGACACGATTACCTTACCCGGACAAGAAAGAAATTTCTCGTTTTTGGGTTGTCAAAATGGAGTATATGGGCAATTGAGTTTACCAGATAGTTGTTTTGAATATACCACCTTTCGCTTTCAGGAATTGGATGAAATTTGTATAGAGGTTTGTGATGAGTATTGTGTTTGTGATACTTATACTTTTCCTATAAAGATCAATGGCCCTAGCTTAAGTCTTCCTTTCTTCGATGATTTTTCTAATACAGGTCCGTACCCGGATGGAGCACTATGGTTGGATGATAAAGTTTATGTCAACGATCATTTGGCCTTTCAAGCGCCTTCGGTTGGGGTAGCGTCTTTTGATGGACTCGATGAGGGTGGTGCTCCTTATGGTGGTGGTTTTGGTCCAGCGGATGTGCTGACGTCTGGATATATTGATCTAAGTTCTTTCGATAGTACTAGTAATGTTTACCTCAGCTATTATATTCAGCCCAAAGGAATTTCTACTTTCTTTCCAAAGCTTTTTGATTCTTTGTCTTTAGAATTTAGGAACATGAATGAGGAATGGGTATTGATAGAAAGCTATGATGGTCTGGCTAGTAGTACGCC
>CALLVY010000837.1 GCA_938015925.1 uncultured Saprospiraceae bacterium | reverse complement strand
GTTTTAAATACAAACACTTCAAAGCTACTCTCAATTTCGGAAGCCTGAGATCATTTTCTCAAACGCGACTGCAAAGATAAAAGTTTCACCTTAAAATAAAAACTTAAATCACCTTTTTTTTTAGTTTTTCAAAAGATGTTCAATAATAAAATATTAAGCTCGCTAATCCAGTTTAAAAAACCCTTTAAATAGGGGCTTTTCTTGTAAAACCCTGAGGAAAGAAGGATGAAAAATAAAAAGGAGACCGAGCTAAAAAAAATAAGAATAAAAAAAGGGTTTGCGCGTAAGTGTGGCGCAAACCCTTTTTTAGAGTTTTTTATGTGTTTCAAACTCAGCTATCTTTCGACCTTATTCTTTCTTTATATTTGATTAGTTGGCGTTTTAAAGTGTCGATAGCTTCATCTATGCAAGCTTCAAATGATTTGCTTGTCTCCTTGACAAAGAGAACGCTTCCGGGAATCTCCAGGCGTATCTCTGCGATCTTATCCTTAACCTTGCCTGTGTTCTCCAGCTTAAGAATCACTTTGGCACTCACAATACGATCAAAGAATTGATCTAACTTACTCAACTTTCGCTCAATAAAGGCTAAAAGTTTACTATCTGCTGAAAAATGGACTGCTTGAGTCTGTACTTTCATAAGATTACAGTTTTAATGATTAATAAATTAAATAAAGTAATGCTTCTTTACATATGGGTACTTTTTGTTAAAAATCTTATTTATTCAATTCGCTCTTTTCCGCCTTAGGATGAGCTTGTTTATAAACTTCTTGTAGGCGTTCAATGGAATTATGCGTATAAACCTGGGTTGCAGCCAAACTAGCATGACCTAATAATTCCTTGATGGCATTGAGATCTGCACCATTTCCTGATAAATGGGTTGCAAATGAGTGCCTTAATACATGAGGGCTTCGCTGTTCAATGGTTGTCACTTGAGAAAGGTAGCGATTAACAATGTTATAAACCAATTTAGGGTATAAACTTGTCCCTTTATCTGTAAGCAAGAAAGAGGCCGATTTTTCGGCACCAAAATTTTCTGTTCTAATGGCGAGGTATTCATGGATAAGCTCTTGCAAATGAGTACTTATCGGAATGATCCGTTCTTTGTTTCCTTTTCCTAAAACTCGAAGCTTTGATAATTGGAGGTCTATATCCTCTATTTTCAAGCCAATCAGTTCCGATCTCCTCATTCCTGTTCCATAAAGTAATTCCAGAATCATCCTATTTCGGGCTCCTGCATAGTCCTTCCCAAAATCAACTTCCTCAAACATCAATTCCAGTTTTTGTCGATGAACAAAAGTAGGAAGCCTTTTGCCCATCTTTGGAGCAATGACTTTCTGCATTGGATTCTTGTCTAAGAATCCTCTTTTTTGTAGATATTTAAAAAATGTTTTCAGACAAGAAAGCTTTCGATTGATCGATCGAGATTGGACTTGATTCTGCATCAATTGTACCATCCAAGAGCGGATATGAGTATGCCTTACCTCCGTGACAGAAGTAAGTTCATAGAAGTCTGCTAAAAAAGTGGAAAATTGATTGAGGTCACTGCGATAAGCTGTCAGAGTATGCGATGAAAATCGCTTTTCAAACTCCAAATGTTCCAAGAACGCAGTGTCGTGCATGTAGTCAGTTGCTATGTGATGGAAATTGGAATAAAATCCAATTTAACCGAAAGGTGCAAATCAAGGTACTCTAACTTCAAACACTACTGTATACTGATATGTTTTCAAATACAAATAGAAAACATTTAACCTTATTATTGCACTTACCCCATCAATTTAATGAAACCCTACCTAAAAAACAATCTTCTTCGACAATTAAAATTAAAATTTTTAATTTTCTGAGCAGACTCTCCTATTTAAAACAAGTCAAATGACTTTTCCAGAGAGAAGATTTTTGTCTGTATTCTTTTTGTTTGAAAATTATTTATCCCAAGGTTTTTCTAAAAGCCCACAACTAAATAGGAATCAATTATTTACTTATTAGGTATTAAATTAATATATTTGAATATAATAAATAATTCCCGGTATTATTTGAGGAAATAAAATCTTCGAATCCCATCTATATAACACTATGCGCAAAGAAAAAAAATCCAATCATTTTCTAAACAAACCAGTATTTCCTGGTGGTTTGGACGCCATAAAAAAAATCATTTCAGAGAACTTAAAATATCCTGAAGAAGCTCAAAAAAATCAAATTGAAGGGGCTGTTTATTTGCGGTATGAGATAGATTATAAGGGAAAAGTTAATGGTGCAAAAATTATCAGCAGCCTGGGACATGGATGTGATGAAGAAGCCATTCGATTGGTCAAACTTTTGCAATTTGAGGTTCCTAAAACCCGTGGATTTAAGGTTGTTTATCACAAAAACATTCGGATTCATTTCAGCCTACCCAAAACAGAAACACCTTCCAAGCCAGCAGTCAATTACTCCTATAGTACCAAGAGTACCGTAAAAAACAATAAAGAGAAAAAACCGAATTCGGGGAGTTTTAATTATACCATCCGACTGTAGATAAGCCAAGAATACTACTTGATTTCGGATTCCAATAGCTGTTAAAATCCTATTGGAAAGTATCCACTATTTGGTAGATGGCTTTTCTTTGTAGAAGTTATAAACGACTCCCAAGCTAAGCTTGTAAGAAGTAGTCAATTGTACGCCCTCTAGTCTCCATAAAACAGGAATCTCTGTATTAATCATAAGACTAAGGTTTCTGTTGAAAGCCAATTCTGTTCCTCCAATAAGATACATCCAATGTCCTCCAGTATTAATCGTAGGAAAACCATCGGTTTGATCTGCAAGAGCATAGCGATAGCGCAGGCTAGCTTGTGGCGTAAATGAAATCTTTTTAAAATGGAGTCGATAATTGAATCCGGCGGCAGCCTGAAGGATGTTACCAAATTTATACAATTGTTGTTGTTCGAATCGAGCTGCATCAGTGGTATAACGATAGGTAATATTGGTCATTAAACCTAAATTACGGATTAGAAACAAATGCCGTTCGGTATACTGAGCAATCGCAACGAAATCCCAACCTCCGGTGCCTGGCTGAAGGTCAGGAGGCAGTAGCAAGGATGTTTTTTGATTGGTTCTACTAATCGAGCCAGTCGGTAATTTCACGCCCATTCCGAGAGAAAATCTTTGAGTGGATTTATTCAAGAAATGGTAACTCCCAATTAAGACCATATCTCCAAAGCCCTGACCATAACTTTGATTGGCAATAGTTCCAAAATTGACTTCTTCAACTTGTCGAACATAACTAAAAAGGGCCGACACCGCCCATCTCTTGCGAAATTCGTAATCAAGCTTTAGTAGTCCGGTTTGTGTTAGGCGAGTACGGGTACGATCATTCAGCCTTTCATTACCAGCAATGACACTCCCCAAGTTATTGAGATCATAAATCAATCTAGCGGAGAGTACTCCGCTTTCAATGGGTACTAGATTAAGATTGCCTGAAAGAGGCGCTCCACCTGAGCAGCACCCTTGACCTTTTGCAGAAACAAAAAGAGAACAAAAGAGCAGGACAACAAGAAGTCTAGACAAAATAAAATTCATAACAATTTACTCGAAATCTTGGAATTGGTAAGCTTTGGCCTTCCCGTTAATAATGATCCCCAAAACTCTTTCTTTTCGCGGCAAGCGTTCGTCGTCATATTCTACAGGATAAGAAAGGTGACTATGATCTGTGATATATTTCTCGTAAGGATTTACTCTATAATCTTTACCAAAACCAGTCTCGGTAGTCATTACTTCCGGATTTTTTTTCAATACTTTCCAAGTCCCCCAAGTCGATTCTAGTACTTGGACATTTCTCATATTTTCCCCGACCAAACTACCGAAGATGCAGTTTTGTTTCATCTGAGACCAGAGACTACCTGTATTCCTATCGTATGGAATTACATTACCATTATACAATAAGCCAGAAACGCCAAAAGTAGTAATAATTCCATCGAGCTCTCTCTCCCACATAACAGCCGTTCCAGTAATGGGACAAAAGGATAAAGAGAAATAAAAATCTCCAATTCTATCGTTGACTATTTCATGCCAATTCAGAATAGAATGCGGATAAATCCTCGTTGTACCATCGACCGTCACTCCAATTACCAACTCATCATCCTGGATAAAATATCCTTCACTAATAACACTCAATTTTAAGTCAAACTCTTCAAATTTTGGATTATCTATTGCCGGGATGGCATCCTGACCAAGTACTGTCAGTACTTTCCCATTTGGAATAGTCCAACCAGGAGAAATTTGTTCTTGCACAAAATCACCTCCATATGATGCCCCATTGAATAATTCGATTCCCGGAAACATGGTCCCCCAAGCAAACCAATAACCAATGTAAGCATTTACAGGAGTCAACCTCTCCCCTATTCTTGGCCCTTCTACAGCCCTACCCTCTACATTCCACTTATTACCTTCTGAGTCGCTCATAACGACGGGAAGAACACGTTGTTCAACCGTAAAATCAAGGATACTACCGTCTTCCAAAGTACGTTCATATGCCACCATGAATTGGTTTCTTGCATTTCCTATAACAACGATTGGAACTCCTTCAAATTCATCTAAGATTACAGTGGAAGAACCATCAGCAGAATAATTTGGAATAATGTCGGGATCCTGATCTTTACAACCTAAGAGAAACAGAGAAAAGCAGGATAAAAAAAAGAAGAGATTTTTCATTGAATTCATGTTGTACAATTTAAGTTTTTTTGCTCCTAGAAACTGTCGTTCCCCGAACAATAGATCTGTATTGCGGCTCTAATTATTAAGGGGAAAGGATTTGATTATTACTAATCAGGCCATCGAATAAAGGAAAATGAGGCGTATTTGTGCTCCCTTATCAAGATCATCAGTTTGCATAACAAAAAAAAGCAACCTTTTGTTAACAAAAGGTTGCTTTTCCATTCAAAGGTAAGAACTAAGCTAGCTTAGTTTACGTCCCACCAAAGTTTTGTACTCATGTCATTAGGGTTACTACTTACTTTCCCTAACTCTGTTCCATTTCTTTGTTGCTCTGAAATTGGGTAAGGCAATCTTACTGGGATCACTGGGTTAGTAGCCGCAGCAGGAACAGCCAACTCAGGATAATCCAAGCGTCTCCACTCAGCCCAAGCTTGCGTACCATTCATGTACATTGCTAACCATTTTTGAACACCAATAGATTTTTTCCAATTACCACCATCGTATGGGTTAGCAGCCAAGTAACCTGAAGCATCACTGAATCCCCAGTACTCCATAGAAGCAGATACAGCCGCATCATAAGCAGCAGCAGCGTCTCCAGAGATAATATCTCTTTCATAAGCCTCTGCCAATAAGAAGTTGACTTCAGCAGCATCTATCATAATAGAAGGAGCAGTAGCACTACGTACAAACGCACTAGGACGAGAAGTTTTTGCTTTTAAATCAAAAGCAGCAGCATCTGTCAATCCTGGAGGCATACCTACGTACTCTCCACTATTAGTCGTGTCTGAATAAACAGACAATCTTGGATCACCTTTAGCTACCAAAGCATCAATCAAAACATCAGATACAGCAAAGTCATCACGACCATTAATAGTAGCATCTACAAATAATGGATTAGCGATTTCAGGATTAGCATCAAAAACAAACATTGCATTGTCACCATTGGTAGTAATCAAGTTAGAAGCATCTATACCTCTGATAACATCAGAAGCAGTAGCTTGATCTACATCAACCATTCTCATTGCTACTCTTAGCAAGAATGAATTAGCGAATTTTTTCCAAGCGCCCATGTCTCCATTGAAGATAGCATCTCCACTAGAAAAACCGTCAGCCGATGCGTCGATGCTAGAAATAGCAGCCTGCAACTTAGAAACGATACCCGTATAAATCGCCTGCTGGCTATCATAAGCTGGAAGTGGGTTATTTTCAACATCAAGAGCAGTAGAGTAAGGCAATGCACCATACATATCTGTTAGACTGTGAAAGGTATATTCAGTCAAGATCGTAATTATAGCAGTTTGGTTTGTTTTTACTGCAGGCGCAAGCCCTTCATTAGCGTCTAGTAATAGTTGAGCAGCATTCAATTCACTCAATACATCAACATACAGATCAAGCCAATCAGTGTCAAAGCTGTTACCATCAACAGTATAACGAGATTCCTCTGCATATTCATTTTGAGACCATTGCTGAACCATCAACATTCCCCATTCCGCGTTGATACTACGGCCCCACATACGGTTATTCAACTGTTGCTGAGCTTGAGTAATAAGGTTTTCAACAGGTACCGCTGTTGGGTTATTTGGATCAACATTGAGCGCTGTCAATTGATCGGTACAACTATATATATTTAAAGCGGCAAAAACTGCGATAGCCAATGCGCTTAACTTCATTGTTTTAAACATATTTAAATGTTTTTTTAGATTAAAGAAATAAGTAGGAAAGCAAAATTTTAGAGTTCCTTTTACTTTCCTACTCTATGGAAATTACTTTTATAGTTTAAATCCTACATTCACACCGAAACTACGGGTAGTTGGAACCTGAGCGTTCTCAAGTCCTTGAGCATTACCTGCACCAGTGATCGCTTGTGGATCAAGGAAAGGCAAATCAGCTGCTAAAATAGCTAAGTTACGTCCATAAAGTCCGATTCTAATATCTCTTAGATATTTAACTTTCACCTTGCTATTAGGGATTGTAAAGTCTAAACGAATTTCTCTTAATTTCAAGAAAGACGCTTCGTAAACATTAGGAGCCGCAGCTCTCCAAGCCGTTTGGAAGTAAGTTTGAGCATCAACTGGAATATCATTAACAGAACCATCTGCTTTAACTCCAGGAAGGATCAAACCAGTTGCACGGATATCATCTACACCATTCCAAGTTACTGATTCAGGGTGCATTCCAGAGTACTTAGACCATTGCAAAGAAGTAGAGTGAACCACTCCTCCTTTTTGGAAATCAAACAATCCTGATAGTCTAAAGTTTTTGAAAGCAACACTAGTATTGAAACCACCTACCCAGTCTGGGATAGCGTTTCCTAAGTATTCACGGTTTGGAGTGAACTGGTAGAATCCGTCTTCATCAACTACAGGCTCTCCTTCGTTTTTCAAGATAACTCCATCAGCATCAACTTCGTAATTTTCTCTGATGTAATCTTGTCCAAAAAGTGCCATGTAACCGAATCCTTCAGAAACACGTAGATCTGCTGCCCAAGTACGCTCGATAGCGATACTTTCGATTCCTTCATCCAAAGAGATTACTTTATTGTACTGACGAGCTACATTAAATCCTAAGTCCCAAGAGAAATTCTTAGTCTTAACTGGAGTTGCGTTGATCATCAATTCCACTCCTGAATTGGCCATTTCACCTGCATTAAGAATACGAGATGTAAAACCAGTAGAACCAGAAGTTGGTACTTCGAAAATTTGTGCAGTAGTTGATCTGTTGTAATAAGCAGCATCAACAGATAAGCGATTCTTGAAGAATCTCAAATCAACTCCAAACTCCAACTCTGAGGTCAACTCATTGATCAAGGTAGGATTGTTCTGTGCATTAGGAATAGCATATCTTGGGAATGGCCCTTGATTTGGTACTTGCGGAGAATACACAATAGCAGTTGTTCTGTAAGGATCAGTATCATTACCAGCTTGAGCCCAACTAGCTCTAACTTTAGCAAAAGAAAGAACACTTGTTGTGCTAAGATCTAATACGTCTGACAATACAGCACTCAAAGAAGCTGATGGGTAAAAGTAAGATTGGTTTCCAACACCTAAAGTAGAAGACCAGTCATTTCTAGCAGTCAAATCAAGGTATAACCAGTTTTTGAAACCAAATGAAGCAACAGCAAATACAGAGTTAATTCCTCTGAGTCGCTCATCAGTATCAACAAGTGCACTACTAGCAGAGTTGTCAATATTGAAAAATCCGTCCAAACTAAGACCACCAACAGATTCTACTGTAGTTCTTTTCTGGAGTTGACGCATTCTGTTACCTCCAATAGAACCATTGAAAGAGAGATTCTCTCCAAAGTTCTTATTATAAGCTAATCGTAATTCAAAGTTTGTTTCTTGGAATCTACGCTCATTTTCACGGTACTCAGGAGTATCCGCAGAACCGAGAGGAATTCCTTCTCTGATAGAGAATTGGTAAAGATCTGTTCCGGCACGACCGACTAAATCTAGTCCTTCTCCAAGGTTTAAGGTAGCATTAAAGTTACCATACAATCTATTTCTAGTATCTTCTTGTAAGAAGTTATCTCTTACCCAGTAAGGGTTGTCAAAGAATGTAGGAGAAGTATCAAAAAACAATAAGTTATCATCAGCATCTCTTTGTGGTCCTTGAGCATTCCAAGTATGTTGGGTACCGTCAGTAAGTGTGGTATTTTTCAATTTTTCCGTATCCAATTGAGTCTGCCACCACTGCGTAAATGCTTGCATAGGATTACCGTTATTATAACCAGTAATGTTACGGTTTTCAGCATCAGTCTTAGTGTAATTTGCTGCCATTCCTACTTTAAGTCTCTTGTGGAGTTGGTAGTTAGAGTTGAAATTCAAAGCATTTCTTTGCAATCCTGCATTTGGAAGTGTTCCTTTTTGGTTGGTATTTGAAAATCCAAATCTTACAGAACCTTTATCCGTTCCACCAGAAAGAGAAACACTATTTTGTAGCGTTAGACCAGTTTCAAAAAACGTAGTATAATCGTTTTCTGGCGCTTGCCAAGCTCTTGTTTCTCCAAAGTTACTAGCTTGTGGATCCCAAGAGTCCCAGTGACGAACTTGCTGACCTTCATATTTTGGTCCCCAAGAACCATCTTTTGAGTAAGAAGGGTAAAGGTAAGTTTGACCGTTCGTATTTACTTCGTTAAAACCGTGATCGGTGTTTGGGTTAATTGAACCACCACCATATTCTTGCTGGTGTGGGATCAAGTTAGTTACTACATCCCAAGCTGCACTAGAGTTAACTTCAACTCCAATACCTTGAGAACCAGAACCATTCTTAGTTGTGATCAAAATAACTCCGTTTGCACCACGGCTACCGTAAAGAGCAGTAGCAGAAGCTCCTTTCAAAACAGTCATAGAAGCAATGCTTTCAGGATCAATATCCTGAGCCATGTTACCATAATCGTAAGGAGCAGATCCTTCACCAAAACCAGCCGCTTGATCGTCTGTAGCAAAGTTTGAGTTATTGATCGGCACTCCGTCAATAACGAATAAAGGTTGGTTGTCTCCTAAGAAAGAATTAGCACCACGAATCGTAAGTCTAGAAGACCCACCTAAAGTAGAAGGAGCTCCTTGAATTTGAACTCCAGCAACCTTTCCAGAAAGAGCGTTAACAACATTCGTCTCTCTTGCATTTGAGATCTCTTCACCATCTAATTCAGTGACGGCATAACCAAGAGATTTCTTTTCTCTGGAAATACCCAGAGCTGTTACTACGATTTCGCTAAGATTCACACCTTCGCTCATAGCAATATCAACAACATCTGATACGCCTAATTCGATGGTTTGAGTAGCAAAACCTGTGTAGGATACAACAAGTTTAGTGACTCCTTCAGGAACATTCAATGAATATTTTCCATCAAGGTCAGTAACCGTACCTGTCGAGGTACCGTCTGCAACGACACTTGCGCCAATCAAAGCCTCGCCAGCCTCGTCAGCGATTGTCCCGCTTACTGTTCTCTGCGAGAAAGCAAAGCTCACCACAGTAAACAGAAAAATAAAAATTAAGTTAAGTTTTTTCATACAAAAGCTAGGTTTAAGTTTATAAAATAGGTTTACAAACGACATT
>CALLVY010000836.1 GCA_938015925.1 uncultured Saprospiraceae bacterium | reverse complement strand
AAAAGTACTTCTCGCTCCTGATCTTTTAAACGCTCATTCATCGCTAGAATGGAATGATAGATAAATTGCTGGTGCCGAAGCGAACTATCTGGATATTCCAGCGCCGAAGGTTCAAAGATATAGATGGGGATATAATCTTGCGCTGCGGCCTCTGCCTGGTGGAAGGGCTCATGATCCTGAAGTCGGAGGTCTCGTTTTAGCCAAACAATGTTTATTTCTTTTGTCATGTTTTGAGCGCTTGCTTCTATTTTTGATTTAGGTGAAAAGAGAGGGACAAGGATAAATGAACTACTTAACTATTTTAGCTGATTATAAACTAGTTTAAGAACAGTGTTGAAGGTTTTTTGTTCAGTGCTGTTATTTTAAAAGATTTTGATTTTCGATTGGTTTTTTTTACCTTCTTTGAGTATTGATTTTTCTAATTAAATCATCCTCTAAAATAAAAGCTATGGATAAGGAAACGCCAGAGTCATGCCCAAATTGTGGAAGTGAATTAAATCGGAGCATACTTTCACAGAACCTTTTATTAGGAGAACTGAAAACTCGCTTTATTAATGTTTTTGCAAAGAAGAATAAAGATGGCTATTGTGGTATTTGTGCATTGAAAGCTTTACCAGATGCAAACAGGAATTATAAATATATGTCAGAAAGAGTATTTGGTGCCTATAAAAATTATTTGAGTAGCATACCCATCTTGACGATAGAAAATCCAGACAAATGGGAATATGAAATATTAGGAGTCGTAACGGCCAGAACTTTCATTGTAGGGAACGAAGAATCGATGAAAAAAGGAGAAGATCAATGTTTTTTTAAAATAAGAGAAGCGGCCAATAGTTTAAATGGAAATGCAATAATAGGAGTCTCTATCGTATATGGTCTGCAAGTAATGACTGTGTATGGTACGGCAATCAATGTTTTAAATGAAGACGTATTCTCTGAGGAGTATAAAATAGCCAAAAGAAAGTATAAAGATTTAAAAGAATCGAGAGACTTGTTGGAAGAATTTAAAAAGATTAGAAAATGAAAATTAAATCTTGCATGCAAGCAACCTGCCTTTTAACAAAAAGCAGGTTGCTATTTTTTACATTGATTACAAATCTTAAACTCTATTGATTACTGTAAATTAGGACTGAAAGAGAAAGAAAAACAGGTAGGTGTATAAATGGCCTGAACGCCAAGTACTCTGGTTTTTCTATCTGAATTATACCAAGCAAAATTGTACGAAGTAGGAAATAGAGAACCACCAGTACTAGTATTATCATCTTCAAAAATAAACCTCCATGATCAACATCATAGAAATCAAAGCCCGTTCCACCCAACACACCACCATCCGCGAAATCCTAAAAACCAATCAAGCCAAATACCAGGGAACCGATCACCAAATCGATACTTATTTCAATACTACCCAAGGCCGCCTAAAATTACGTGAAGGAAAAATCGAAAGCAATCTCATTCAATACCATCGCGAAAATAAAGAAGGCCCCAAACACTCGACCGTAAGTCTCTATAAATCGACTCCCAATTCTAGCCTAAAACAAACCTTAAGCAATGCCTTAGGCGTTTTGACGGTCGTGGATAAAAGCAGAGAAATTTATTTTATTGACAATGTGAAATTCCACATTGATATCGTAAAAGATTTGGGGACTTTCATAGAAATAGAAGCCATTGATGAGGAGGGGCTCCGCGATAATGCCACCTTGCTAAAACAATGCGAGCAGTACATGGAATTATTTGCGATAGCGGAATCGGATTTGGTAAAGGTTTCTTATAGTGATTTGCTTTTGGCGAAAGGATAAAATTCATCAACAAGATTTAATATACCGTAAATTAAGAAAGCAGGTAATCAAATGATGATTACCTGCTTCGTACTTAAGTAATTCTGCGAACTACTTAATAGCTTTTACTTTAGGGAATTATTCTTTTTTATTTCTGGATAACCATAATGTTGGTTGCAACTTTTGCACCATCAATATTGATTGCATAAACATAAGTTCCACTTTGCAAAGTAGTAGATTGGATTTCTACAGTTCCAGTTCCACCGCCTTGAAGAGCATAAGAATTCATCAATTTACCATTCATGTTAAACACTTCAAGTGTTGCATTAGTGGTATTTGCAGGAATCTCATATTCAATAGTCGTTACGTCACCAAAAGGATTTGGACGGTTTTGGCTCAACTTGACACCTTGGAAAGCAGAAGCTTTAGTAGGAGTTGCTTCTCTTTTAGAAACACCATCAACCAATCCAAGTGCTGCTTCAATTTTAGCTAAACGATCTTCCAAGCTAGTAATTCTTGTAGCTTGCTCTAAAAGCAATTCATCTTGCTGCTCGATAATCACCTGCTGCTCTTTGATACCTTGAGTCAAAAGAGGAATGATCTCTGTGTACTTAATTCCAACCAAACCATCTTCTGTACTAGTATTTGTTACTTCAGGAATTATCTCTTTTACTTCCTGAGCAATAAATCCATACACTCTTCCTTCAGGTAAGTTCAAATCAGGATTAGCTTCTCTATTATAGCTATAGCTAACACCATTAAGTTTTGTGATCAAATCCAAAGCATTTCCAATTGTCTTGATTCCTGACTTGATTCTTCTATCAGATAATACTAACCAGCTACCAGACACTCGTCCAGACCCTTGTAGATCAAATTCCAAAGAACCTCCAATGTTATTTCCTAAACGAAGGATTCTTGTTTGACAGGCAGTACCAGGAAGAGTAGTTCTACGTGAAAAAGTTAGGACGTCTGCTGTTCCATTATCCCAAAGTAGGGTTGGGTTATTACCAACCATACCCACGTTGATTGCATTACTAATGTTGCTCTGCGCTCTGAAACCATAGGGCTTACAAATCGGATCACCTGGTCCACCTGCCTTTCCTAAGGCAAGGGCTTGATTAAAAGGGAAAGTAGCAGCGGTAATAGAAGGATCTGCAAGGAAAATATTATCTCCTCTTACATCTAAAGCTCCTAGTGGCGCTTCGGTATTAACACCCATTCTTTTGTCAAAGAAACTACCGTAAATTAATGGTGTACCAGAATCGCTTGCAATATAAACCTGACCATTGACATTGCCACGTCCAGCGCCCGCTTTAGGGCCTAAAAATATATTGCTTTCACCAAAAGATCCACTTCCACTTTCATAACCGATATGAGTAGATACGGAAGAGCTACCATTGATACCAGCGTTATAACCGAGAAAGATATTGTATTTTCCTTCGTGTTCTAGACCGGCTTGAAAACCGACATTACTATTCCCAAATTGGCCGGGTACTCCAGCTCCAGCAAAGGCACCAACAAAAGTATTTTGGTCATCTCCGCCGCCAATTGCGTTTGCTGTCTGGAAGCCAACTCTTACATTTTCTGCGCCAGGTCCACCAGCATTGTCTGGATAATTGGCTGTATTTTGAGCTGTTGAAAGCATACAGAAATTGAACATTAGCGTAGAGAGCAGGATGAATTTTAGATGTTGTTTCATTGTTAGAAAGGTTTTGATTGAAGTTAAAAAATAGAGTTTAGGTAGAAGCACTTACGTCTTCTTATAAAAATAAATCGCGCGATAATAATTTTGTACGAGTTCTAAAGACTCCGTAAATCAATTAACCCTTGGTTTTAATGTCCTGTCTGGACATAGATCTCTATTGATTTGGATAAGCTCAACTTCCCCTTAAAATGCAGTGCATTCCGGATCAGATTTGAGTGGTCAAATCGAAGGTACAGTCGTGTTATTGCTGCTAGGCAATTCGACTAAAACGCAAAAGAATTTAATTTACTGTTTGTCTAAGGACATGGCTTAGAAACCGGTCTGTTTTGAATAGACGTATTGTCCTTATGTTTCGTTGATATAACCCTTAGGTAGCTGACGATGAGTTTATTTTTTTTTTGTCAATGTTTTAGATGGCCTTATCACGTACACGGTACGATCAAAAGGCTGTTTCGCTTTTTATTGTAAGACAGAAAAATAAACTAGTGTAAGATGTAGGAACAAACTTCTTTGAACAATTTGATTGTTGTTTTGACGTAAAAGATGTTTGGTTTGAATTCAGAAGTTCGAAAATATAATCTTAGATATGTTTAGGATGCTAGGGAAACACAGCTTTTTTAAAAATGTTTACGAGATGTTGGAAATTTTTTATTTTTTTTTCAAACGTATAAAAAAGCACTGGTCTAAGATTCTTATTTTCTTCTAAGAAGAAGAGTAACACGCTTTGGTAAGTTAAACTATTTTTTAATATAAAGCAACAATAAAAGAAATTATGTTAGATAACTATTCAGCCCAATAAACTAAGACCTGAGTACAGAACAAAAGTTGGAAAAGATAAAAAGTGTATAAGTTTTTTCCCGCAGATCGCGCAGATTTCGCTGATTTTTTACGATCGAGCGTCCAACATCAGCGAAATCTGCGGGACACCTAACTTTTTGTCCTGTACTTAGAACTAAGACTTAAAAAATAATATTTATTTTTTCGCCTGCGTCCAAAAGAAAATAAGGTCGGATCAAAACGTTATGAGCAGAAAGCCAAGCAGTAGTGCAGGCTATATTTTTGATCTATGAATCAAAAACTCCGATGACCGATCTCCAACACATTTTTTGGCGCTTGAGCAAATACACTCAAGGGGAGTAAGTGCAGTAAAATTAGGTACAGTAGTATTCTCATTTCTCTTTGGTTTTACCCTTCCCAAAGCCAAAGCCGAAACCAATATCAAAAATGAAATAATTATAAACTGGTTTAAAATCCTCAAAACGAGGATCAGGCTCGTTTAAGCGCAGCAAGTGCCCCTGAAATTCGGCATTGATTTTCAGAAACCAACGAGGAAATATATGCCAATGCACCGCGGCTCCGCCGCGGTAGCCGAGATCTTTTATATCATCACCACCAAAAATATCTTCAACAGAAAACCGTCTAATAAATCTACTCTCCCCCGAATAACGATACATTAGCCCTAAGCCAAAAACAAAAGATATTTTCGAGGACTGTCTTTTTCGATACACTCCTGATAATTCAAAG
>CALLVY010000835.1 GCA_938015925.1 uncultured Saprospiraceae bacterium | reverse complement strand
GCTCATAAAGCAAAAGACCATCTCCATTGATCCTTGGATCAAATCAGGAGAGGTAATGGATAAATTAGATATAAGCCCCGGCACCCTGCAGAACTTTCGATTGAACGGTACCATTCCGTTTTCGAAATTGGGTGGGATTCTATTCTATGATCAGGTGAAGATCGATGGCATTCTTCGAAGTAATGAGACGAACTGCAAAAATGACCTCTCATGAAGATAGCCTCTTTCAATATCGAAAATCTCTTTGCCAGGCATCGGAATCTTTTACTAGGAAACGACAAAGAATCAGAACTGCTGGTCCAAGATTTTGATGCACTAGTTTACAAAAAAAATAAATCTCTTAAGGATTTTCTTAGGATGCGGGAACTTTGGGAAGTTGTGGGGACAAATCTGGTACCTAAAAAGAGTATAGATGCTTTCAAGGAATACGAGTACCATATCCTATCAAACATCGAAAACCTCAAAGGCCGCCACGGTATTATTTCTATTTACAATGAAATGGCCAAAAACCCTGATCTGTGCCCTATCACTTTTGAGGATATCGGGAACAAAGCCAAAATGATATTAGAGGTCGGTGCGGACGTGCTAGTTCTTCAGGAAGTGGAAGGGCAAGCTGCCATGGAAGAGTTCAATCGCTATTTTCTAAACGGACTTTATGAGCATATCTATTTTACCCCGACAAGGGACACACTTGGGCGTGGCATGGGTTTAATGTTGAGACAAGGGGTGAAACTATGTTCTATAAAATCAATTTCTGCGCCACCCTTATTTGATGTTCGTTCAACACCACGAGGGTTCATACAGTGGTATAAGCTGCAATCTAAAAAAACAGGTTCCTTGGAATTAGTCAATGTTCATTTAATATCATCTCAAAACTCGAATTACGTCCAACTGACTGGCGAAGAAATGACAGCTATTTCAGAGATTATAAATTTAAATCTAAACAAAAAGCTGACTAGCTTTGTACTAGGCAGTTTAAATATCACGTCATTTTCCAGAGAATTTGAAGCTTTTATTAGACCCTCTAGTCTTGTAAAACTTAATGACCTTAGTTGTTTTTCCTCCACACTGGATAGCGGTTCGGCTAAGAATTATCATAGTTTGGGTGCTTATTTACAGGGAATCAACCAAAAGCAATTGGACTACCTATTAGTCTCTGAAAAGACTGTGCCTCAAATTCTCGAAACAGGCCTAATCCGGCAACGGGATTTACCAAGTTTTTATAAAAAATCAGAGATTGAAGCTAGGCCTTGTTTATGGCTCAAACTAAATAACTTTTAGAGAAACCTAAGCTTTAAATTCTTTTAGCAGCTCCTCCATTATATCAGCTTTATCCCAGAATACACTTTCTTTAGAAATATCGTTCAGATATTCTTTTACAAGTCTGAACTCATTTAAATGTAAAATTTTATTTCGTTGAAGTACTTCCTTAATAGAATCCACTGTCAATTTATCTCCAGAAAGATTTTCATTATTATATTTCTTTAAAACGTTTTCCAATCCGAGTATTTCACTTTTGGACATTCCATTCGACCATGCGTTAACATCTCTAGAAATTAATTTCATTCCTTTTAAGTCTCCATTCTCAAAAGTTGTTTCAATAACCGCTCTTACCTGTCTAAGAGGAAGGTTCTCGGGATTTATTTGGAGCATATAGTCTACTATCAAAATACTTCGGTCTCTAAGATATTCTAAGTTCATATTTGATTAATTCTGTCCGAGCGGTACAAATCAACCCAAAGCCTATTATTAGGATAGGTTTCTCTAAAAGTCATATTTTGCCACCAACTTGGGAAAGCGACTGGGTAAATCTCCTTCATCCCAATCTTCTCCGGAAATCTCATAACCAATATTATAATCCAAGTAATCAGCACAGACATCTCGTGGAAGTTCTTTGTCAGTTTGACTTCCAAATTTTCTTTTAAACGCTTCGTCAGCCACATAAAGCATCCCCTCACCCAAATAAATGTAATCGATTTCGGTTTCAGCTAAAACATCCGCATTCTGAATGATTTTTGTAAAAAGCCCTCTTCCCTCAGCAATCAACCTGCATCTAAAATAAAGAAAGCTATCATCACTAACAGAACCATCAATAAGGTACAGGACCGCCATAACGTCATAATTTGAAGAATCCAAAAGGGCTTTTCTCAAAGACTTCTCAAAATCCAAAATACCTGTTTCGGGCTCTGATGCAAGCGAAGAAATCATATACTCTAAACGATTATCGAAATTAGTACCGTGCTTCTTAGAATTTTCGATAATTTCCCAGAATTTAGTTTTACCTATTTGATCCATTGTTTATCCCTAAAAAAATTCATCAAATAATGTTTGTAAGCTACCACGTCAAAATCTTGTATACTAAACTTTTCAAGTACACCATCGATAGAATTTAGAATACCACCCAAAAGTCTCCTCCTAGCTTCGGTATCATCTAAAACTCTAAAGGTTTCGAAATCCTCTTTAAAATCATATTCCAGCATTCTTTTAGACTTGCTATATTTTTGTTTCGGCATAAAAAACTGGTCAAATGAAGGGTTGACACAAATAAAACCTATATAAAGATCTTGGATTCCAACACCCAAATCCTTGTTTTTTAGAAACTCTTGAATCTCCATAGACGTTTCATGGATAATCGGTGAGAATGAAGTTATCTCCTCGCTTGAATAATTTGCTATCCCAAAATTCATATGATTTTATCTAAATATTTTGTTTCCAGGTGGTAAGGTCCCGTTGGCAAAAAAATAACCGTATATCTTCGATTTCTCCATTAACTTTATCTCCCACAATGGGCCAGGATGTTCCGGAACCATCTTAAGCCCCATATTTGTTAGATATGATTGAGAATATCGCTCAAAACCTTTTGTTGTCTCCCCATATTTCCAAACATCTCCGGTATTCAAATAGGTCGTACCTCCACGAACATTGGGGTAATTTCCTGGGGACGTAGCCCTCAAAGAATACTGAAACCCGGGGGTCATCATTGCTTTTTCTACAATCCTAGCCATTTCCCTGCCTTGTTTTCTTAACAATTCCTGATTTTTATAAAGAAAAACAGCCGTTGCCGCTGTATAGGCCACTGGGATTAAAACATCATCAACTACACCTACTCCTGTCCAATCATCGGCAAGCAATACTAGGGAATATGAGGCGTATTTGTAAGCGGTAAAATCATATTTATCGCTTTTTTGCTCATTTATATTTTTAAGACCACTATTGCCTCCCAATGGTCCCATAGCGGGTCCAAACTGAACACCGCCCCCAACAGAGTCAAAGATATCTAAATTATTGGGATTACTATTACCCATGTTAACCGGCATATCAATCTGGTGCACCATTGGCCCCGGTCGACTACCACCACCTCCTCCAAAGAGACTTTTGACACCTCTCCAGGCATCCTCAAAGAAATTACCTACACCCTGTGCTTGCTTGCTAATCCAATTGCCTACTCCTTTGGCTTGCTTGCTAATCCAATCCCATGAACTTGCTGCACTTGCAACAACGACTGCACCAGCCCATATTATGGTATCTACAAGACTTCCTCCCTCATCATCTTCAAACATTTCTCCTGAAGGATCAGTATACCTCAAAGGATTATTGAGCACATAACTATACCGATTGTAATTCTGGGTATTGAAAGGATCTTGCACGTAATTGTCCGGCATCAAGAACCGGTGCAACATCGGGTCGTATAGACGGCCGTTCATATGTACCAAATTCA
>CALLVY010000834.1 GCA_938015925.1 uncultured Saprospiraceae bacterium | reverse complement strand
GGGGATTGCTAAGGGAGCTTTCAGCTACTCCTTATTCTTTTTGCGATTACAATGCTCTTGCCATTTTTGCTTAAAATTTTCTTTGTCCTCCTCCGTCATGTGCTTCCACTTTTCTTTCCATTTTTTTCGATGACTGCCTCGTTTTTTACCCAAGCCAAAACCATGTCTGATGCTCCCAAATAAAATGCGGAACAAAAGAAAGATTCCCAATGCTTCCCAAAAAGTGATGGCTTTAAATCCTGTGATTTTTGGTAAGATTGAGTTCCACAATAACATCACGACCGTTCCCACAAGTGCCATAAATACAATGCCCATTCCAATAAAGAAAATGATCTTCAATGGATGAAAACGTTTGAGATAGGATTTTTTATTCTTATACATGGTTCCTATGATTATTTTAAAAATTTACTGCTTGTGAAATGTTCCAATAAAGTTTATTCATTCACCAAAAGATAAAGATCTTCTAGTCTTTCACGTAAGTGCTTTACCGCATATCCTTTTCTGGAAATCAAGGTTTTAATATTTTCTCCAGTGCGATCTGCAATCTCTTGAAAGGTTTGATCCTCCATTTCATTCCAAATAAATACTTCTTTCTGTTTTTGCGGCAATTCATCCAGGGCAATAAACAGTTGTTCCCAGAACAATTGCCGCAACTCTTCATCTTCTGGATTTGGGATCTCTGCTAGGAGAGAATCTGCAAAATTACTGACTCCTTCTTCCGAATCATAGTGGAGACCATCCAGAGAATCTTCTTTTTTCTTTCGATAAGTATCCGTAATCCGATTTCTAGCCACGCGAAACAACCAACCACTCATCTGATCTATAGACTCTATTTCGACCACTTTACTCAATTGATACCAAACTTCTTGCAAAATATCTTCCGCATCCGCATTATTCGATACCCTATTGCGTATAAAACCGAGTAAACGATTGCTATAGGTACGGACCACACTGTTGATATTTCTTTCTTGTTCTTCTGGCATTGAGCTTAACTAATATCTTCTTTTTTAACGAATTACTATGTATTTAATTCCGGTATCTAATAAAGAAGACGAATCAACTTCAATTTTACTTTAAAATTTCTAACTATTTTTTTTAAAAAGAGAGAAAAGCCCAAGAAAAAGGTATTATTATACCGGCTTTAACAGGGTGTTTTCAGGGAGAGGAAGGGGATGTTTTCTACTCTGTTTTATAGAATACGATATCAATTGATAAAAGTCAGTCAATTTAGATCGTCTCCTCCGGTCTATCAAAAATTACAGATAACTTTTTATATTCAATTTTTTTATTACCTTTAGAATGTAACCTTGAATAAAACAATATTTTCAGGTTAACTTTTCGTGAAATTTGCTTAGTGAGAGAAAGCAAATTTTATTTTTTTCCCCTATAAGTTTACTTCCATTGGAGTAGACCAAGCTACAGTTATAACCGGTAATTAGTCGTTTGGGTATACTTCATAATCCCAGAAGCATTCATTTTTAGATAGTATTAACCACTAAAAATTAATCCTCCTATTCAAATTTTTCTAAAAATTTGTCGTGGCGGAGCTGTATATAAATTTGCCTTAATTAAACTTGTAATATTAAACTTAAACTCAATTTATTAACAAAAAAAGCTTAACGAATCTTTGTTTTTGACTTGTACCTGTTTATTAAGCAAGGAATAAGTTATCGAATAAAGCAGTTGATTTAAAAGCGAATCAAAATTTTTGATTGTATGAAAAAAAATTTAACACTCTTACTCATTTTGTTTTTGGCCTCTACAATGGTCGTGAACGCACAGATGATTTCTGGAAATGTCGGAAGCTCTGATGGCCCGGTTATCGGCGCTACCGTAAGCTCCGGAAGTACGGGTACCGTAACGGATTTCGATGGCAACTATTCTTTAAAATTACCTGCAGGAAGTCACACCGTTGTGGTCAGCTACATTGGTTATGGGAGTCAGGAAATGTCCCTCACCTTAGCAGAGGGAGAAAACAAAACCTGGGATATCGTATTATTGGAAGGGATTAGCCTTAGCGACGTTGTCGTGACGGGTACGCGTACCGCGCCAAGATCTGCCACCGATACACCATTGCCTATTGATGTAATCTCTGCCAAAGAATTAAATGCCACTGGACAGAATTCTTTTGATAAAGCATTGACTTACAAAATTCCTTCTTTCAACTCGGTAAATACTCCGGTAAATGATGCGACATCATTACTTGATCCTTACGAGATTAGAAACATGGGACCTAGTCGTACTTTGATCCTGATCAATGGAAAAAGAAAGAACATGAGTGCTTTGCTATACACGCAAACTTCTCCAGGTCGTGGAGAGACTGGTGCAGATATCTCTGCTATTCCTCAAGGTGCCATCGAAAGGGTGGAGATATTGAGAGATGGAGCTTCTGCTCAATACGGATCAGATGCAATTGCCGGGGTAATGAACATTATCTTAAAGGAAAATGCAAATGATGGAAGCGTCACTTTCACCGGAGGTATTACTTCTGCTGGAGATGGGGAGACTTATGGAGT
>CALLVY010000833.1 GCA_938015925.1 uncultured Saprospiraceae bacterium | reverse complement strand
GGTGTTCAAAATAAACTATAGTATTCTCTCTGGCTTCTTTTTCTATTACTCTTCGTTGAAGAACCTCCTCACCTAGCTACGGCTAGGATCGGGAACCATTCGCCTCGATTAATAAAAAAATAAACTCAGATATAACATATAAATATTTTTGACCACCTGCTTACCTTACGATTTCCAATAATCCAACTCCCATATACTCCTTGATGATATTCAAAATAAGTTGATCCAGATTAGCCAAGACATAAGTTTGTTCTGCCATGATGAATTGAGAAAACTTATCCATGTAAATCTTGTCTTGAGCTAGATAGAATTGTTTTATCTGAGCGATTGCTTCGGCAATAGGCGTTTGATTTTCAAAATAACTTAAAACCACATTGTGTGGATTTTGCCAATATTCGGTCACCAAGTTTTTATAATGCGGGAGTAAGAATACATTGGTTTTAGATGCTGGATCGAGTAATTTCTTTTGGGAAAACGAACCTTGTTTGATTTCCCAATTCCAATCCGTAGTGATTTTTTTGGCGCTAGGATTCATTTGTAGTACGGTAGCGGCCAATGCTTCGTCAGGGGCATTGAATAAGGCTTGGATACTTTGGTAGCTATAGATATTTTTAGCTTCTAAATGTGCATAATTGCGGATCCCTTTTTTGATATTGTATCTGGTGATTTCCAGTTTTAAAATTTCAGAAACTTGCTTTTTTTGTCTGGGTGGAAATTGATGGAGTTTCTTTTTAATGGAGAGCATAAAATTAAAAACCTCTTTCTCTTTGATCGGCTGCTTTAGGTAATCAGTAAGAAAGGCTTGCTCTATAGATTTTAAGAGCGATAGTGTTCTGTTGAATGTGTTTTGCAGCAAATTTTCCTTGAGGTCAAAGGGAGAGGAATGCGCTTGCTCGCTTTTTAAGGGGGCGGTACATTTTGATAGCAAAGAAATGTCAAGGGAAGGATTTTCTAAGGCCAAATAAAAATGAGCCATGTTTGCTTCTAAAATACAAGTCGCGAAATTATCGCTGGTATCCCTTGTGGTTTTTTCTTTTAGGTCTATGGCGATGGTATTCGCCTCCCTGAGGTATTGCTGATCTGGAAGTATTCTGGCGGCTTCGATAAAAAGATTTCCAATGGATAATGCTTCATCTGTGCTTAGCGTTGAAGGCAGATATAATTCCTTGCAGGCTTTTAGCCCCTTGATCGCATCCGTCTTAAAGAAATCTTCTTTTAGTTTTTGCCATAAATGAAGTGCCAATTTTGTGCTTCCTACGAGTACGGATAAATCCTTAGTTGGTGCTTCAAAAAAGGTATTGTTTCCATCTTTTATGGCTTGGATGGCTTCTTTGTAAGTTTTTAAATTCTGTATTCCTTTTTTACTTTTTTTCCAAGCTAAATTGCCATCCCAATATTGACCTTGATGGCTGTAGATTTGTTTGGCAAGAGCCAGGAATCCATTGCTTTGATCCAATTCTCCAAGTATCAAAAACAGATAAGCGATACCTGCATTTCCGGTTTTAAAATCTAATAGGCCATTTCGTTTTTCAAAATGATCTGTCCAATAAACTCCTTTGTCAGAAAGTTGAGCCTCTGCGATAATTTTGGATAGAAGAGCTCCCATCCATTTTTGAGCTTTTGCATCCTGGGTAAGGCTGTCGTAATAATTTAAAACCAAAAGACAACCAGAACGGCCTGTAAAAATAGCATTGCTGGTGTAGGAGGAATTGATAAAACTGTTTATTCCTTTTTCCATTAATGCCATTGCGCGTTCTAGGAAATCAGAGGATTTTTCAATTTCATAGAATCTTGTGGCCACATATAGAAAGCCTGATTTTCCTTTGGCAAAAGAAAAATCACCATCGCTTTTCTGAACCTGTTGGTAATAGCATTCCATCAGCACCTTTACTTTTTCTAGTAGCCTTGCATCTGGATTGACTGCATATAAATCCAGATGGAATAGGAGTATTTCCAATAGCCCTTCAGCAGTAATTTTTGCGGCTTCCCCTGCTTTACAGCAATCCACAGTTCTGGTATAAAGGTCTGTTGTCTGGTAATTGAAAGAATAGTTTTCTGTGATCTCTTCCATTGCTACTAAATTTTATGAGATGATAATAAATCTACCACATGGAAATAATGTTCCGGATAGTCCATCATCAAGCGATGTTCGATGTGATTACAAATATTTTGACTTTTCTTGGCGTAGTTTGCTGGATGGGCATAGGTCACTTTAGAAGGAATTCCATTGAAATCAATTTTTACCCCTTCGACCCCTTTATCTTGTTCGCTTAGCACAGAGCTGACTTCCTTATTGTAATAATCACTCATGCAGTAGAACAGATATTGTTCATAGATACAGTTGAAGTATCCGACATTTATTTTGTCTAAACTGTCTCTGTTTTTATCGACAAATTCAAAAGCCTTGTTGCAGTATTTTTTTAAGAAAGGAATATCATTTCCTCCAAAAACGCCTGCATTGCAGGATTGTACGGTTCTGTTTTTAAGGCGCTGTTCTTTTACGACGGTAGGAATGTAGGGGAGATTTTCTTCGACCTCATTTAGGATTGGATAATAAAAAGGTAAGTCGGAATCCAGGTTTTGGACAATCAGCGGAGCGGTATTAATTTTTTCATCAAACTTCTCCCAGATAAATACATCCCCGTCAATGTGCATAAAGGGTTCCTCCTGGATAGAGTAGGTGTATAGTTTTCCAATGGCCCATAAGTCGTTGTGATAATGGTTGACTTTTTCGAGGCTTACATTGACTGCGGAGTAGGGGAGTTTTAGTTTTTGAATCAGTAATTCTTCTCCTTCTTTATCCGTAACCAGCTCCACGCGATCATAAAAACGATTGAGTTGCAGACAGCTCAATGTCCAGCTCATAAAGTTGTATCGTTTGTCCAGCCATCCGCCATTAAAACGATCAAAATCATTTAAGTTTTTAAACTTCAAGCTTGGTTTGGACCAAAAACTTTGTACAATTTTCATAGGGTAGTTTTCTCTTTGTAGGTCTAATAAATCACCTGTTTTTTTTAAACAAATTCGATCTTAGAAGTGCTGCTTTAAGTTTTTTTGACTTTAGCAGAAACATTCAATTGGCATTGAGCAACATAGTGACCTGCTTACTGTGTTGCACAGTAATACGGCTACACCGTAGCGCAATAACACGCTTACTCTGTAAGCCCGTTAAAATTATTTTGTTTTAAATGGTGAATTCATCAAAGCACTTTATGACCAAGTCATTATTGCAGCTTTGGTTAGGCGATCAGATTTTTAGTTTTCCTATTCGGTTTTACAAACTGAATAGATTGGCTATGGTGATTTTAGAGAATCGGATGGTTTTATGCTTTCCTATCGCTTGTTAAGCGGAATCCTTTTATCTGCAATCATTAAGTCAATTAGTTCTGATCTTTTTTCAAATAACTTCATACACAAAGTATTTACTATATTAACTTTTTAAGTAAAACTTTGTTTAGTGCTTTATTAATTTTTATCATCTTTTAAAGATGCCCTTCGTATATTCTTTTAGCAATTAGTATTTTCATGATTTCATTGGTGCCTCCATAAATCTTAGAGACTCTATTGTCTACAAATCTTCGGGAAATAGGATATTCCCACATGTACCCATAGCCTCCAAAAAGTTGAAGACACTCCTCCATAACTTTTGTACTCATTTCCGAAGCGGTATATTTGGCAATGGCCGCAGATTCAGGGCTCAATGCTTTTTCTTTTTCCAAGGCGATACAATTATCTATATAAGCCTGATTGACTTGCAATTGTGCCGCACATTCCGCCAACTTAAATTGGGTGTTTTGAAAACCTGCAATCGGTTTTTTAAAAGCTTTTCGGGTGGCGGTATAAGCGATGGTTTCTTCAATTGCTCCTTGGGCAGTCCCCATACTGGCTATCGCAATGGTCAATCTTTCTCGCGAAAGCTCTGCCATCATCAATTGAAAACCTTTCCCTTCTTCCAATAAAACTTGCTCTTTCGGAACTTGAACATTATCGAAAAACAAGGAACAAGTATCTTGGGCATGCATGCCTAGTTTTTTAAAGGGCGTTCCTTTGCTCACACCTGCTGTCGCGGAGTCTATTAGTAATAGCGTAATGGCACCTTGATTGTTGGGGCTTGGGGTCTTCACTGCTACTATCGCAAAATCACAAAGCTGCCCATTTGTTACAAAAGTTTTTTGACCATTGACTAGATAATAAGAACCCTGATCGACCGCTGTGGTTGTTATACTGGATAAATCACTCCCACAATCTGGCTCCGTCATCGCAATGGCTCCAATCAGGGTACCTTTAGACATTTTAGTCAAGTACTTATACTTCTGATCTTCTGTTCCATAATGGACGATATAATTCGCAACGATGTCTGAATGCAAGGAAAAACCAGGTCCTGTAATTCCGTAGGTCGCTAGTTTTTCTATAAATAAAGCACTAAAAGTAAAATCAAATCCAACGCCTCCATATTCTTCAGGGACATCTATACAAAGCAAACCCTGTTCTCCAGTCAATTCCCAAATCTCCCTGGAAACGACACCCTTTTTTTCCCACTCGGTATGCAAAGGAAGGATTTCACTCTTTATAAAATCATCAATCATCAAACTGATGAGTTCGTGATTGGGGGTGTCGTATATTGTTCGGTTTGCTAGAAGGTCTTTTAGCATTAGCGTTTAATATCAGATAGTTTTATCATAAGGTCGTATGTTAATTGGCAGCACCTTGACCTCTAAAGTTACAATTTTTTTTTAGTCCAGCATTATAAATGTTAGGAAATTAAATCTAGTTCAAGTTGTAGTAATTGTATCAAATCTATTCCCTAGAAAGCGGAAGCTATTCATTCGAGGATTGGTGAGGTAGGAGCAGGGGGCTATGTTACAGATGAGGTGCATTATGGATCGATTTTAGTTCAGTTAGAGAAGAGAGCTCGGTAAGTGCTCCTTTAATGTTGTCCAAATAATTACTTTACTAAAGAAATCTAATGAAAAAAATACTAGGATTCCTTTTGATCTTGTCTTTGATGATAAGCTGCGGCAGCTCAATAAAGATTCCGGTCTCTGTGGTGCAACATGAAAAGGTGCCTGTCGCTATTGAAGAAAGTGAAAACGTCACGGTTTCCATTGAACAAAATGGAAAATTGATGATGCCTTCCAAAGGAATCGTCACCTTGGATAAAGCGGAGTTTAATGTCATCTTTGATTTTCCGAAGCCTATGGCTGTTTTGGTGAATGCTTCCTTTGATGATAAATTGATAAACTTAGCGTCAGCGGGAGCCCCCTTGGCTACACGATCTGAGTTTAGTGAGACCAGTACCATTGCTGTAGCGCTTTTTAATCCAGATAAAGTGCTTTATGTTTCCGATGATGCTTCCAGTCCTTGGTTTTACGAAAAGGAAGATTTACACAATTTCAACAAGATGGAAAGAGTAAACGGTCATTACAAATGCACGCGAAGCATAGACTATGTGTTAGATATCGCTACCGAAGAAACGATTGGTCTCGAAATTATTGAGGTGCCCATTTATCTGGTATTCGTACCTACTTCAAATGACAAGGAGTTAATGGATGAAAATAAGATTCAGACCAAGTATTTAAAAATTGAATGGAACAAATAAAATAAGAAATGAAGCATTTATTATTACTAATCCCCCTGGCTTTTTTATCCTTTAATGCTAAAGATAATGCAAGCCTCGATTCAGGCGTTTTTTCAAAAACGGAGAATTGCAATTTCGAATCTAATTCTGAGAATATCAAAGATAAACCTTCTGAAATTCTAAGAACTGTTTTGTACAGCGGTACGCTAAATGGAACAATAGCGATTCGTTTATACTTAAATGAACAAGAGCATCCTTGTGGCGGGGATTTAACGATCCTCAATGCGATGTATAAATATGATACTCAAGAAAAATGGTTGTTGCTAAGTGTGACCACCGATAGGCAAAAAGAAAAATACTGTCTGGTGGAAGATGATTTTTCGGGTGTTTTGTTTTTAGAAGAAAAGGAAGATTCTTTTAATGGGAATTGGGTAAGCCCGGATACCAAAAAGAAGTTTCAGGTCGAACTAAAAAAAGTAGCATTGGAAAAGGCAGCGATTGAAAAGTTGGATGACATTCTGTTTGATGATTTGTTGTATGGTAAAAACGATTGTTGAAATGTTTAGTACTCTGTAGCTAAAATTACCTCAAAGAAACCATCATTAAAATGAAATATTGGCCCTTATTATTCCTTTTCTTTATTAGCTCACAATCTTTTGCACAAGATTCCACCCTCTTTAATCAGGTGATCCATCAACTTAATTTAGATCCCTTTAATATTGATACAGAATTCATGGTAGCTAAGGTCCGGCCCGATAATCCCAAAGAAACGATTGTCGTCATCCCGGAAATTGCAGAAGAAGACGGAGATTATATGACCTTCAATTGTTACCTCCTAATCGTAAATAGTGAAACCGGGAAAATAGTCAGTAAATACTTTGAGCCTTCCTGTTGGTATTCCGATGCCATCGTATTGTCGGGAATAGAAATTGACACCGCTCCCTATAAGGTTTCAGAAAACAATCGAGCATTTGGAATCCGGGTTCACCACTATGGAAGATCGCAACCCAATCCATATAGTCATTCCAGCCTTTCTTTATTTGTAAAATCAAAAGATAAACTGGAAAGGATTTTAAAAAATTACGAAGTAATAGATTATGGTGGAGAATGGGATATGCAATGTGATGGAGAATCTATTGGTGAAAAGAAGACGCTCATCATGAAGACTAATAAAACAAATGCGCATTTCGATATTTTAGTGAAAAATGAAATTACGGATACCGAAACTCATGCAGATGAAAATGGAGATTGCCTTTCTACGGAGAAAATCACGACCCTAAAAAGCACCTTAAAATTTAACGGGGAAGAATATACAGAGAATGGTGCATTTCGATCATTAGATGTTTTCTTGAGTGATTCTGATGAACAAACAACTAATGTAAGACTAGAACCCAACGGGGAAATAATTCTAAAGATTGACGATAACCACGATTATTATACGTTGACCATTACCGAAGCAAAAGATGGATGGTTTAAGCTTGTAAGGGTAGAAGGGATTGACTATGGCCATGTAGACATTCCTGGAGGAGAAGGATGGATTCATCACTCGGTGGTTGGAGTCGCAACAAGGAGAGACCTAAGTCTTTTAGATGCTCCAGAAGGAGCATTGGTCGTCGGAACCATTGAACAAGAAATAGGAGTGCAAATAAAAGATAAATATAAGGATTGGGTGCAGATAGAATACAAAGGACTTATTGGATGGATAGAGTCGATGTGGCTCTGTGGAAATCCTGTTACCACCTGCCCTTAAATTTTTTTAATAGCGAGTATGAGTAAATTTCTTCCTAAAATTCTATCCTATTTTATCTGGACCTTATGCGCCTTTCTATTTGCCTTTGTGTATATGAGGATTGTTCTAGGCGGCAAGCCAGAATCTTCTACCGGCTTTATGAAAATGTTTGATTGGATTTATGAATTTGCTTTTGTTTATATCGGGACTATCATTGCCAGTATTATTATGCTGCTATATGCCTTGTTCGATATTTTTTACTTAAATAAAAAACTCAAAAATAGCGCATCTCCAACAAGCATTCGCTTATTGGTTTTTATCGTCATTTGTATTCTTGTAGTAGTCATTCACTATGTATTAGAGAAAGTTATTGACGTCATTTAAAGAACACTTTTCAAGATATTTAAAACAAAATAATAATGGAAACATTAATAGGCATTTCCTCTGTTGGAACCAACCTTTAATAGGAAAAACCACTGTTCGCTACTACCTCTCGGTTTAAGCGAATCTAAGCAGAGGCGTCCCCGCCTCTAGCAGCATTTCCAAGGAAAACGAACCATACAAAACGAAGCCCTCTCCACCGTCAACCGATCCAAAGCCTCTTGTATCAATACCTCCAATTCCGATTCCGAATCCGAATCCAAAGAACCAGTTGCTTCATCCAAGATCAATGTCGATAGATTTTTTAGAATCACTCTAGCGATACCCAAGCCAATGGGATCGTTCGCCCATGCGCCTTAATAGCTGTACTATTAATTGCGAAAAAAACCTTTCCTCCGATATCTGATAAGTCTTTAAGTCTAATGATAATTATTTTTCACTTATCTTGGCAGCTATTCTCAGGACGACCTCCACTTTATAGAATTGGTAAATTAAATAAAAAACAAATAAAATGAATACCAAAAGTATTAAAATATTACTTCAGCACCTGCTACTCGTAGGTCTTATGTTTTTCCTAAACAGTTGCGCAAACACGGCTGAAAAATCCAATAAGGCAGAGACAAAAACCAGTCTTTATCCAAGTGCTGTCTTTCCTTTTTTCAATGAATACAAATTGATCTTAGGAGATGGTTCGAATGCTGGTCATCCAATTGATTTTGAAAGTAAAGATTTCTTCTTTGCTACAAATGATGGAACGCAAGATTGGGTAGTTTACAAAACACCCAATGCGGGAAATACCCACGGAACGTCTAATAATACCAGAACCGAATTGGCGCAATCGAAAAAATGGTCTGCCATGACGGAGAATAAAATGACCGCAACCTGCAAAGTAATGAACGTATCGCCTACCGGTGATGCTCGGGTAGCGGCTTCCTACTCTGTAGTCATTGGTCAAATCCATAGTGCCGATGGACATGAGAATGAACCCTTCAAATTGTTTTACAAGAAATTCCCTGGCCATACGAAAGGTTCTGTTTTTTGGAACTATGAAATCAATACCGCTGGTGAGGACAATTCTGGAAGATGGGATTATTCCTATCCAATTTGGGGCTATGATTTTTCTGTTGTTGGTACGGATAAAGATACCTACCCGGAAGAGCCAAAAGATGGGATTAAATTGGGCGAAGAAATGACTTATGAAGTCGAGGTAAAGGATGGAATCATGAATTTGAAATTCATGAGCGAAGGACACGAAACGAAAACATTTACCAAAAACTTAATCCAATCAGAATATGCAACAAAGGCCGACATGCCTAAGCAAGTTCAAAATTTGTTTGTGCCCATTGGTCAAGATGGAGTAGAGCGAGAAAAGGCGTACACAGGAGAAGGGTTGTTTTTCAAACAAGGATGTTATAATCAAACGAATGGAAAAGATCCTGCTGTCAATAGAGTTTGGTGTTCCGGTGCGGAAACGCATGGAGGTGATGTACAAAAGCAATATGCAGATGGAAATTACGCGGAAGTTTGGTTTAAATCCGCAAGTCTCCAGATCAGCGATGCTGCGATATCGAATGCAGGCTATTTCAGCGCCAACGACGGACTCAGCAAGAAAGTAGTTTACCCCAATGCGGTTATTCCATTTATGGATAAATTTAAAATATTGTTGGGGGATGGAACACATGTGGAAGACCTCGTCGAGTTCGAGCACAAAGATTTTTTCTATACGGTAATAGATGGCACCATGCGTTGGGTCGCCTATAAAACGCCAAACTCTGGCGTCACTTCAAAAAATTCCAGTAACACCAGAACGGAGTTACATGAGAAAAGAGAATGGACGCCGGAGCAAGGAGGTAAATTATCCGGTACCTGTAAAGTCATGCACGTTTCGACTTCTGGTGATGCTCGGGTAGCGGCTTCTTATTCGACCGTTGTTGGTCAAATTCATAGTGGGTCAGGACATGAAAATGAACCCTTTAAATTGTTTTACAAGAAATTCCCTGGTCATACTAAAGGTTCTGTCTTTTGGAACTATGAAATCAATACTGCCGGTGATGACAATGGTGGAAGATGGGATTATTCTTCTGCGATCTGGGGCTATGATATGTCAGTGGTGGGTTCCAGTCCAACCGACTTTCCAGCAGAACCTAAAGATGGCATTGCCTTAGGCGAAGCATTTAGTTACGAAGTCAATGTCTACCAAGGCATCATGTACCTCACCTTTACAAGTGAAGGCCACGAAACGAAAACATTTACCAAAAATTTAATCCAATCAGCATACACCACCAAGGCGGATATTCCTGAGCAAACGCAAAATTTATTCGTCCCAATTGGTCAAGATGGAGTGGAACGCAAAAATGCTTATGCCGGTGAGTTGAACTATTTCAAGCAAGGCGCGTACAATCAAACGAATGGAAAAGCGCCGGAGAAAAATATGGTTTGGTGCGCTGGTGCGGAGACGTATGGCGGGGATATTGCGAAGCAATATGAAAATGGGGATTATACGGAGGTGTGGTTTAAAGAAGCATCTGTAGGAGCGGGTACCTTGCCTGATAAAAACTAAACGATTTAGAAATCGAAGATTTACATTTGTATTAAAATCTAAGAAGAATAATCAACTTTTAGAATCAATTAAAAATAGAAAGATGAGTAAATTTAAAGGAAAAGTAGCAGTGGTGACCGGCGGTGGCAGAGATATTGGTAGAGCTATCTCTATTCAATTGGCCAAAGAAGGAGCAAAGGTAGTGGTCAATTATAATAGCTCCAGAAAAGGAGCCGCAGAAACAGTCAAAGAGATAGAAGCTTTTGGAGGTAAAGCCATTGCCGTCAAAGCGGATGTATCAAATCTGAAAAGCATAAAAAGATTAAAAGCAAAAACAGTAAAAACTTTTGGCAAAGAAATCCATATTCTAGTCAACAATGCAGGAGGGCTTTTTGCTCGAAAAAAATTGCAAGAATTGGATGAAGAGTTTTATGACTTAGTGATGAACGTCAATTTTAAGTCTACCGTTTTTGTCATGCAAGTATTCGAACCAATGATGAGTAAAGGTTCTTCGATCATCAATCTATCCTCTCTTGCTGCTAGAGATGGTGGTGGCGGAGGATCTTCCCTGTATGCTTCTTCAAAAGGTGCGACCACTACATTCACCAGAGCCATGGCCAAAGAATTGGGCCCTAAAGGAATCCGAGTCAATGCGATTTGTCCTGGTTTGATTGGTACGAAGTTTCACGATGATTTTACAAGCGATGAAATCCGAAAGGTCGTTGCTGGTAAAACGCCAGTGAGAAGAGAAGGGAAAGCGGAAGAGGTCGCAGATTTAGTGGTTTATTTAGCTTCGGATAAAAGTTCGTTTGTAACGGGAGCTAATTTTGATATTAATGGTGGATTGGCTTTCTCTTAGGGTTCTGATCTTATAGTAAGTACCGTGTAACAAAAGTTAATGAATGTTTTGAGCCTTGAATTTTTATTCTAATCGAGGAACGCTCGGACCCTAATAGCCTCAGCTATTAAGGGGAATGAGTGAACGATCCCGCAGGGGCAAGTGCGACAGCGCTTGAAGTGAGGGAACCGTGCAAGCGGAAGGGAAG
>CALLVY010000832.1 GCA_938015925.1 uncultured Saprospiraceae bacterium | reverse complement strand
CTGGTCGCTCAAAACATCTTTTCATCCTACTTTTCGTTTTTTTATCGCCCCGTAGCTCGGCTATGCGGCTCTAAAAAAGCCTCAATTAGAATGAAAATCTTGTTCTGATCAACTCACCACCCATTTTAAAACAACTTCATTGATAAATCCTTACTTTTTGGAGGCAAAGGGGAGTCCTTTTTCCAAAATTTAGTCTTTGCCTTCCTGATTTTCGTCGATTTTAGGGAAGTCTCGGCTAATTCACCATTATATTGGTTTCAAATGCCTTTATATTAAAACAAAAAACGGCCTAGGATTGGGCAGTCGACGAAACAAGCGTACTTTTGCAGCGTTTATATCAAAAAGTACCTTGTCGGAATTGCTTAATAAAAGAAAAATTAATGAAGGCCAAAAAGATTAGTGAATCAGAAACGATAATGACCGAAATGATTATGCCCAACGATACCAATCCAATTGGTAATCTAATGGGCGGAAATCTACTGCGTTGGATGGATATCATAGGCGGAATTTGTGCAGGAAAGCATTGTGAAGCCTATGTCGTAACTGCTTCTGTGGATAATGTTTCTTTTCAGAAACCCATAAAATTGGGAGATGTTATTACCCTGAAAGCGACGGTTACGCGTGCATTCAATACTTCCGTTGAGGTCAATGTGGATGTTTATGCGGCAGATATCAAAGGGGGCAATAATCGCATGTGCAATCACGCCTATTTTACCTTTGTCGGCATCAGTGATGATACGGCGAAGCCCATCAAGGTTCCACCGGTGGTTCCGCTTAGCAAAGAAGAGCAAAAACTGTATGATGGTGCTTTGAGACGAAGAGAAATGCGATTGATTTTAGCCGGTCGCCTAAAACCGAAAGATGCTTTGGAGGTTAAGAACTTGTTTTTAGAAAGCTAATTTTCTAGAAAATCATATAACAGAAATACACCTATGAAAAATTCATCAATCCTCGGAATGATTACCATGCTAGCCATTTACATCACCTTGAAATTCTATGGTGGCGAATATGGAGCAATGATTCTTTATCCGATCAATTTATTGGTGACTTTTTTACACGAGTTTGGCCATGCTGTTGGTGCAGTGATCACTGGAGGGAAAGTAGACTTTCTGCAAATTAATCCAGATGGGAGTGGAGTGACTGGGACGATAGGTGGATGGCGCTCCGTGATTTTGATGGGGGGATATATTGGTTCTGCGATTTTTGGAAACATCCTTTTTTATATTGGTGCTAAAAAGCCAAAGTATTCTAGTTATGCCCTTTATGCTTTGGCCCTATTTATGGGGATTGCTGGTTTTGTTTGGATGGAGACTTTGTTTACCACCGGGTTCTTATTGGCTTTTGGAATCGCTCTGATTCTCATTGTCCAATATACCAATTGGGATCGTTGGATTCTGATGTTTTTGGGGATGGCCAGTATTATCTATATCGTTCAGGACTTTAATGTAGGGCCAAGTTCCGACTTAGAAGCCTATGCCAAAATCTTTGTAGTGATTCCCTCCTTCGTTTGGATGTATGTTTGGTTGATTATTGTAATTATATTGACTTTCTTCAATTTGCGTTTGATCTTTAGAAGTCAGAAAAATACCATTTAATTCCTTTTTTTTAGCAAAGATTTCTTCCACTTTCTTTGTTCTTTTCTACAATTTTTCCTAAAATTGCTGCCTAATGTTGTGTAAGGTTGTTGAAGCCTTGAAATACGCTAGTAAAACGGTGATTTGTAGAAATTATGAATGAATATTTGACGATTGGGCAAGCGGCAGAAGTTCTTGGCGTAAGCAAAGAGACTTTGCGTAGATGGGATAAAGCCGGGAAATTTATTTCCTCCAGACATCCAATCAACAACTACCGAGTATACACCAAAACCCAAGTCCATCAATTCTTAAAAGGACTAAGTACTCCCAAAGACCAAAGCGACAAAAGCAAACTAAAAAAGCTAAAACCCTTCTTTAGCACTTCCCTGGGAAAGTTATACAAAGAAGATGCTTTTATTCTTCTGCGTTCTCTTCCCGACGAATCCGTTGACCTTATTTTTGCCGATCCTCCCTATAATATCAAAAAAGCCGAATGGGATAGTTTCTCCTCCCAAAAGGAATATGTAGAATGGAGCATGGAATGGATTCGCGAAGCGCGCAGAGTGCTAAAACCCACGGGTTCTTTGTTTATTTGCGGCTACTCCGAGATATTGGCCGACTTGAAATGGGCGGCAGCCCCACTTTTTAAAGGTTGTAAATGGCTGGTTTGGTTTTATAGAAACAAGGGCAATCTTGGAAAAGACTGGGGACGTTCTCACGAAAGCATTTTACACCTGCGCGTAAGTCGGAAGTTTGTATTTAACATCGACGAAGTCCGGATTCCTTACAATGCCCACACTCTTAAATATCCACAACGCAAACAAGCAGAATCTTCGCATTTTCACAATGAATCCAGCAAGAAGAAAGACTATATCTGGGAACCCAATCCACTTGGTGCAAAGCCAAAAGATGTTTTAGAAATTCCAACGCTCTCCAATAGTTCTTGGGAAAAAACAGCTCATAAAACGCAGAAGCCAGTAGAATTGCTTCGCCGAATTATTCTATCCTCCAGCAATGAAGGGCATTTGGTTTTAGATCCTTTTGGAGGCTCCGGAACTACCTTTGCAGTAGCGGAAGCTACGGGGCGGCAATGGATTGGGTCTGAATTGGAAAAGAGCTATTGTAAAATTATCAAGGAACGTATCGAAGATGAAAAACACATCGAGAGAATCCGTTCTGCTTCCGATGAAAAAGAGGCGAATCGCCGAAGAGGTAAACTGAGAGGAGAAGAACAATAAATTAACTCCGCATTAAATCTATCCGATAATCCACTACTTATGAAAGCCGCTACCGTATCTGAACTCCGAAAAGAATTAAGTCATCGGTCTCCAAAACAACTGTTGGAAATATGTCTGCATTTGTCGAAATTCAAAAAAGAGAATAAAGAACTGTTGACCTATTTGTTGTACGAAGTAGACAATGAAGAAGCTTATATCAATAGCATCAAAGTAGAAATGGATCAACAATTCGAGGAGATCAATTCCCGAAGTTTTTATTTTATCAAAAAAGGGATGCGCAAAATATTACGCAACGTCAAAAAGTATATCCGCTATTCTAAAAAGAAAGAAACGGAAGTGGAATTGCTGCTTTATTTTTGTACCAAACTAAAAGAATTTAGTCCTTCCATCAAAAGAAACGTCACCTTGATGAATTTATACGATCGACAAATTGCGATGGTAAAAAAAGCAGTGGCCAAATTGGATGAGGACTTACAATATGATTATGGTTTAGAATTGGAAGATTTTTAATTCAAGGAAATTTCTTCTTCTAAAATCAAACTCAAAGCCTTTAAACTGATTTCTATCCTCTGCTTAGAAAATGTCCGGGGCAAAGGACTTTCCTTCGGTTCTATATTGGTCGCAAAGTAATAAACCTTTTCTCCCTTTTCCACAAAACCTACATACCAAGCCAAGTAGTCATCGCCATTGACCGACATCCCGGATTTGGCACTCAATTGATAAGTCTCCGTCTGGTTAACCAGCATGATTTTTTTCATGATTCCATGGTTGCGATCAGAGATAGGGAGTTCTTTTTCATAAAAACGTTTTAGAAAATCCACCTGTTCCATTTGGGTGATTTTGGTATTTCCTCTCAACCAAAAAAGATCCAATTCTTCTTCCGACAAAACCATTTTTCCAAAAGCCAATTTATTGACCCATAGCTGCATGCTTTTATATCCAACACCTCTGGCCAACTCCCGATAGCAAGGCACACAGGAAGCCTGAAAAGCTTGCCTTAAATCCAAGTCTTTGTTCAAGATTTTTTGCTGGTGCTGTTCTCCATTCCATTTAAAAATATGTTTTTCATCTGCCAGGTAACCCGTTTCTAAACCAATGAGGGTATTGGGAATTTTAAAAGTCGAAGCAGGGAGAAATCCTTGAGTAGTACGTGCAAAGTCATTGCTGAAATATTGCCTATTCTCAGGATCCCAAATTAAAACAGAACCATTCACCGGATAAGCAGCTAGAAGTTCGACCAGTCGGGGATCTTCTTTTAGTTGAACGATTTCTGTAGATTCTTTTTCGATGGATGGGGCTTGTTGTGGCGAATTGGAACAGCTGAACACTCCAAAAAGCAAAAAGGAGAGGGCTAAGTTGATTTTTTTCATGGTTTGAAATTGGGCAATTGTTGGGAGATTCAAGAAGATTTCTAGTATTCGCAAGGAGTTTTTAAGTATTCGTAGGGGCTTGATCGAGAATTTGTAGGAAGGAGTGGAGAACATGGGTTTTGGGTAGAGTTTTAGAGAAATGGATTTTTTTATAGAAATATTTTACTCAGTTAAAATATTCTTGCTAAGGTATTGATTCCAAAAACTTTTAAAATAAGCAAAAGAATTATTGCTCCATAAAGGCTTTAAAGCCCTCCAAATCATCCACATTTACCCAATCAAGGCCCATCTCCAAAAGGATTTTCCACAAGCGAGGATCATTGGGCGTTGCCCAAAAGCGAGTTTTGATTCCCAAGGCTTTGGCCGTTTTGACTAAATCCTCTAGTTTTTGCTGGTCAGCAGGGGAGAGCCCATGTTTTTTGTGCCATTTGGCGTGCTTGTTAAAATTGGCACTGGCTCGTGGTCTTAATTCCAAATTCAATTGAGGTCGGAGGGCATCGAGGTAGCCATCAATCGCAAGAAAATCTGGCTTATCCGCGAGCAAACTATCCAAAGGAGGTCGACCAGATAGGATGATTTTTAATGGACCCCATTGTTTTTGGCCATCACTGTTTCGCTCCAGTAAGCCCATATATACAGGGAGTTGTTTTTTGAGCAAGTAGTACAATTCTCCTTTGTCTTTCTTCAGATCAATCATTAAAATCAGAGGGGTGCTATCTCCAGGAAATACCGTTCCTCCATTTTCTAAAATTCGTTTTTGCAGAGGCAACAAATACAATTCTTCCAGCGTCGGTTTTTTCCTTAGGTTCCACTTTAAATGCGAAACAACCAACTGATTTTTATACGAATAAACATCAATTTCAATACTGGTAAACCCATTTTCCAAAGCATCGAAAAGCGGTACTTTATGTCGATAATCATTATGAGAATGAGCAGAAGATAAAGGAACCTGGCCCAGTAAAAAATTAGATAAAAAGAAAAAGAAGAGGATGAAATATAAACTTTTCATAAGCTCAAAATTAGCTTTATTTCTGGAAAGACTTCGCTTGATTAATTGTCATTTTTTTAGCAGAATAAAAAATGGCCCGAAATGCATGTTGAAAATTTTATATCTTGCCATATAAAGCAACTTGTTTTATGTCTTGCCTGTTCTCACAAACCATAAGTTATGAATAAATACTTTTACCTTTTACTAGCTCTCTTATTCTCCATTTCCACAAATGCCCAAGTAGGAGGGGTATCGATAAATTCCCCGGATGCTTTGGAAAGTTATACCTTAATCCAAAAAAGTAACGACCATCATTTGATCAACAATTGTGGAGAGATCCTCAATACCTGGACCATTGGATTCGCTGCGCTGCATGGAAAATTATTACCCAATGGAAATCTTTTATATATGGAGTATAGTACCAATAGGATTATTGAGCGAGATTGGGATGGAAATGTGGTGGTAACTGCCCAGGTAAATAGTACCGGTTTGGAGCTAGTCTATGAGGTGGTAAAAATGCCCAATGGAAATTATTTGGCAGTCGGTAGAAGGAGTCGTTCAATTACTGTGTTTGAAGAATTGGGTTGGACTTCGAATTTGGGAACTCCAAATTTAGAGGATGTTGTCATAGAATTCGATCCTGTGCTAAAAGAAATTGTTTGGGAATGGAATCTGCTCGACCATGTTATTCAAGATGATGTTCCTTCTGGAAGCGCTTATGGGGTGGTCGAAGATCATCCGGAATTATTGGACATGGGAGCACTTTCTGTTTTGGATTGGACCAACGGAGAATCCTTTATGATCAATAGTATGGATTATAATCCAGGCTTAGATCAAATTGTGTTGAGCGTTCGAAAATTAGGTGAAATGGTCATCATTGATCATTCTACGACTACTGAAGAAGCCCAGGGGCATACTGGTGGAAAGTATGGCAAAGGAGGAGACATCATCTATCGCTGGGGAGATCCAGGAAATTATGGAAGAGAGACCGCCGATCAAAAAAAGGAATTGCATTTACAACATAACCCCGAATGGATTACAGAAGGGCCACATGCTGGAAAAATATCTGTGTACAATAATAACTTGGGCAAAGTATTTCCCGCAGACCCTTATTCTTCTGCCTATGTGATTGATCCTCCGATCAAAGCAGATGGTTCTTATATTTTAGAAAACGATAAACCTTACGGTCCCGTTGCACCAAGTATCCGGATTGATGAAGAAACCACGGGTACTTTTTTCCTTTCTCAGTACGGCTCCGGAGTCGCAGTCTTACCGAATGAAAATGTTTTTATCTCCAATGCTACTGGTCGCTTAATGGAAGTAAATTTGGCTGGAGAAATCGTATGGGAATACCAAATACCATTTGCTGGTTTTATATTCCGCTGCGAAAAATACCCAAAAAGTTATGCCATTTTTGATGGAAAAGACCTGACACCTACTGGCCAGGTTCCTGGTGCGGAAGTAGATGAAGAATGCCAAATCGTAAGCCAAAAAGATATCTTGCCAGAAGAAGATTATTTTTCCTTCCAATACAATAGGGTCGATAAAAAAGTACACATCGAAAACCTGAAAGGTAGCCCTGCAAAATATGTGCTTTATTCCCTGGATGGTAAAAATTTACGAAGCCAACAATCTTCTGATTTCTCCTACGACTTCGATCTAAATCATCTGACGCCAGGAATGTATTTCATCAACTTGCTTTCCATTCAGGATGGTGTTCAAGAAGTTTATAAATTAATGGTATATTGAGTTTGGAATAAAGTCTACTCAAACAATAAATCCGCTATGAAAAATTATATGTTGCTTCTTTTTTGTTTTTGCTATTCCATAAATAGCTCTGCCCAGGTAAGTGTAAACACAGAAGATGCATTGGAAAGTTATACCTTGCTTGAAGCTTCTAATATCTTTTACCTCATCAATAATTGCGGAGAAGTGGTCAATTCCTGGGGCTTACAAGGGATTCGCCATCATGCCAAATTATTGCCTAGCGGCAAACTCCTCTATATCAATTATGCAAGCTCCACTATCGTTGAAAGAAACTGGGATGGGACCACGCATGCTTCTTATCCGATCACCGATGATCCCCGACGCAGATTAAATTATGAAGTTGTGAAAATGCCCAATGGGAATTATTTATCTGTTGGACGTAAAACAATTACTTTCGATGAGCTTGAAGAATTAGGATGGGAATTTTCCATAGGACTTCCTACGGAATATGATGTGGTTATTGAATACGATCCCAATTTAAATGAAGTAGTCTGGGAGTGGAGTATTATGGAACATGCGATACAAGAGACCATTCCAAGTGGCTCTGCCTATGGTGTGGTCAAAGATCATCCAGAGCTTTTGGATATGGCTGCCATCGGAGATTATGATTGGAATACCATAGAATCTTTTATGATTAATGGAATGGATTACAATCCTGAATTAGACCAGATTGCTTTGAGTATTCGAAAGATGGGGGAGGTCGTTATTATTGATCATTCTACCACTAAGGAAGAGGTCAAAGGGCATACAGGAGGGAAACATGGGAAAGGAGGAGATATCATTTATCGTTGGGGAGATCCTGGGAATTATGGTCGGGAAACCGAAGATCAAAAAAAGGAATTGTATTATCAACACAATCCGAAATGGATCACTAGTGGCGTTCATAAAGGAAAAATTTCTATGTACAATAATATGTTGGATAGATATTTTCCAGGAGGAACGAAATACTCTTCTGCTTATATTATTGATCCGCCGATGGATGCGAATGGATTTTATATTTTGGAAGGGGGAAAACCATATGGCCCTGTTGAACCGACTTTAAAGATTGACGAGGAAACAAGCAGTACTTGGTTTCGATCTGACTACGGCTCCGGTGTAGAAGTTTTGCCCAATGAGAATATCTTTATTTCCAATGCCACTGGTCGATTGATGGAGGTAGATGCAACTGGAACAATTCACTGGGAGTATCAAATTCCTTTTGCCAATTTCGTATTTCGTTGTCAAAAATATCCCAAAGACTATATTGGTTTTATGGGACAGGATTTGACGAGTAGTGGAGAGCAAATTCCCGGGGCGATAGCAGACGCTAGTTGTGTGATCCTGAATAATGTAGATTCTATAGAAAAGACAACGGAGTTTTCTGTAAATTATCGGCCGGAACTAACCGCGATTCAAATTAAAAATCCAGCAAAACTAGATTACACTTATCTCCTTTACAACATTGAAGGTAGAGTCTTAGCGCAAGGAAGTTCCAGTGATTTAAATTTACAAATTAACACCACCCCTTTTCTCAAAGGAATGTACTTTATAGCCCTGTCCTTTGACCAAACAGGAAAAAAAGAAAGTCACAAAATAATGTTGCATTAAAACTAAAAAAAGCAAGAGCCTAAAACCCTGATCCCTCACCGATTGTTTAGTCCCAATCAATATTCAAAATTGAACTTGGATATTCATTCCTCCAAAATCCCCCGCAATGCCTCCTCAATTTTCCGCTGCTGCTCCGTTTTCCAACGAATAATATACCGCTCCATCTCTGTCCCTTGCATAATCGTAATCATCCCCGTTCCTTTCCTCCGCTTATCCTCCTGTATTTCTGGTTTAGAAATGGCTTCATTAATCAAATCTATGATGACCTTTCTTTCCTCTTCCTGAATAATCAAATCACGGGCTTCGCCGCCACTATAATGCCCACTAGAACTGTGCATCGGATCTATAGGATTATACCTCAAGGTATCTCCATTCAAGATATAGCCATTGCCATTTCCGTCAGAATAAAAATATTTTTTATGCATGATTTCTGAGCAATTGGTAAATAATAAAACCAAGCACAGGTATAAGCTGTATTTCATTATTGTTAATTCGGTTTTAAACTAAAAGTAAGAGCTTGAACAAAATAAAAAATTATCCCCATTTTCTCAACTGCTTCAAAACTGCACCAAAATCTTTTGGCAAAGGATTTTCAAAAGTTACTTTCTCTTTGCTGCGTGGATGAATAAAACTCAAGCGATAAGAATGTAAGGTCGTTCGACTCATCAGCGGTCGTTCTTCCTCATCCTTATGTATTTTGTATTTTCGCAATTTCAAACTCGATAAATAAAAAGAATCCTGACGACCATACATACTATCAATCATCAAGGGATGTCCAATGGATTCCAAGTGTATTCTGATTTGATGTGTTCTTCCTGTTTTGATAATCGTTTCTACTAAACTATAGGCCTTGAATTCTTCGATCACCTTATACAAAGTAAGCGATTTCTTTCCGCGTTTGGTGATCAGCATTTTTCCGGGAATAGCGGGGTGCTTACTAATGGCTTTTTCAATACGACCTTCCGGTGTATGCAAACTACCTTCCACCAATGCCAAATAAACTTTATCCACCGTGTGCTCAAAAAATTGCTCACTCAGGTGTTTATGGGCTTCCTCATTTTTAGCAAAACAAATCAGACCACTCGTTTCCTTATCCAGTCGATGAACGATAAAAATGCTACCATATTTTTTTTGTAGGTAATGATACAGATTGGGTTTTTCCGCATCAAAACGATCCGGAATACTCAAGTAATTGGCAGGTTTCTGTACAATGACTAGATCCTCATCCTCGTGTAATATCGTAATACTATTTTTACCTTTCTTGGCCATAACCTAAATTAATAAATAATTGAAAAAAGTGTTAAGCAGGTGTTCAAAATTGTGTTACCAATAAATTAGTTC
>CALLVY010000831.1 GCA_938015925.1 uncultured Saprospiraceae bacterium | reverse complement strand
ATGCTTTTTTACCCCTCCAAAATATCATCACTGCCAATGATCCTTTCTTAGCAGATCAAGCCCGCTGGTACAGTGCCCTTTTTTATCTCCAACTCGATCAAGTCGATCGCGCCATTCCTTTTTTACAAACCCTCGCTACTACGCCCGACGCAGATAAGCACGCAGAAGCCAAAAAAATTCTTTCCCAGCTAAAATAAATTTCCCTTTTTGCTCACCATTTTTTTGTCAAGGTACTAAGTAACGAATGCTTAGTGCGAATTTCGTATTTACAGCATTCCACGATTTACTACTCGTTTAAAATTTTTAATCAAGAGTCAGTTTTGTACCTCTAGCTTTTAGTGGTACCTATCGGATTGCTGCCTTTGTGCAGCAATCTTTTATAGGAGACTAATTTAGATTTTAAAACAAGTCAACAGAAAAAAAATAAGAAAAAAATATTTTATTGCTACCCTTTTTTTTTGTCAAGGAACAAAAGGGTGTAATAAGAAAATCACCAAAACTTTCTTTTACCAATAAAATTTTCACCTGCGATTTTTTTATTAAATCCACTCTCATCAAGAGGAGAGGGCTAGTATTGCTATGAAACAAACACAAAGGCTTAACAACAAAAGAAATGAGACTTAAATCGGTCAACCAGCGGAGACGCTAAAATAGCAGGACTTCGCTGGTTCTTTAGAAAAAAAAACTAAAATGATGGAGCGATTAAATCCATCTTTATCTACACAATTTTTTAAACATTTTTAATTAAAAAAATCTAAATTATGAAAAATTTAAAAAAATCTTTGTCCTTTTTATTCGCTGGCCTTTTGGTCATGAGTGTATTGGTTTCTTGTCAGAAAGAAGCTATGGAAGATCTGAGTCAAGTTGATCAAACGGAGTTGAATGATGCCGTTTCGCCAGAGTTGCGAAGACCTGATAACGGAACGACGGTCTGCTATACTGCATCTGTCAGTCTGGATAAAGATTGTGACGGTGTTTTTGAAACAGGTTGGAATCAGGCAACAGCATCCGCTGGAGGTTGTGCTAATTTACTTCTTGTGATGGAGGCTTCTGCGCAGGCTAATGGATGGTGCTACAATATCCCTAGTCCGAATTGTGGGATTTATATTGGGACTTGCAAGTAATGCACTTTTCTTTCGATCATGTTGAGGTCTCGCCTGGGATTTACAACATGATCTTATTCGCCCCCATCTGAGGCATTTAATTCCTAATTATTTTTTAAGAGAGTATTCCTATTTGCCAATTGTATAGAGATTAAAAATCTGTATGCAATTGGTAAATCTTTCCATGCCTCACCCTGTGGGTTTTTATTAATCAATTAAAAAAAAATATCATGAAAAAAATAGTTTTCACTTTACTATTGGCGCTATTGCTCAGTCCATTTTTAAGTAGCGCACAGATCAGTTGTTTTACTTCTACAAATGATATTTGGGAGTTTGAAGCGGATATTAATGCTTCCGTGGATTGTGCCCTTCCATTTTATGGTGGTGGCTGTACAACTGCAATTTCTGAATCCACCTTACTTAGATTTCATCTTGATGGGGATGTCGTTATTGATGAATGTGATATGTGGTGTGAGCCAGATGGATTTGATTTTTCTGCGATAAACCAGAATGCTATTTTTGCCAGTGCCATGGCTTTAGCCAATGCGAATACTCCAAAATGCGTAGCTACTGGAGAGGAAATGCTTGTTGTTGACCTTCTTTTCTATATTGACGTTTGTTCCTGCACTGATCCTAATACTGGTAATAATGAGTCTCAACTTTTTCTAGGCCTGGATGTCACTTATGCTTGTTGCGAAAAAGCAAACGATTGTCAAGCAGACTTCACCATAGATTACAATCCAAATGTGGGAGAGTGTATGTTTACGGTAACGAATACCAGTACCCCATCTAGTGATAATAATTGTGGAGATTGTGATAATCCTACGGGCTTTACCGATGTATCTTGGGAGATCAATACCGTTCACCGAAAGGGTCAGTTAGAATGGATAAATCCTTATATCAATGGATCTGGTTATAATTTCCAGTTTGCTCCTGCGTCTCTTAAATTCTTGGCCGGCTATCAAATATGTGTGACGACGACTGATTGTAATGGCTGTGTGGCACAGACTTGTGAGACTATTATCGGAGATTTTCTTTGCTTTGGTTTCACCGGTGGCGGTGACGACAAGCTTATCTCAAGACGTGTGGAAAGCAATTTAAGCGCACTGGGTAAGAATAGAAATTCAGAAAAAGCAAACGACTGCCAGGCAGACTTTGCGGTAGATTATAATCCGAACGTGGGGGAGTGTATGTTTACGGTAACGAATACCATTACACCATCTAGTGATAATGATTGTGGAGAATGTGATAATCCTACAGGTTTTACCGATGTGTCCTGGGAGATCAGTACGGTTCATCAAAAAGGGGCATTAGAATGGATAAATCCCTATACCAATGGATCTGGTTATAATTTCCAGTTTTCTCCAACCTCCCTTAAATTCTTAGTCGGCTATCAAATATGTGTGAGAACAACAGATTGTAATGGCTGTGTGGCGGAAACCTGTGAAACTATTATTGGAGATTTTACTTGTTTTGGCTTCACCGGTGGTGGTGAGGAAGAGCTTAGCTTAAGACGAGTGGAAACCCGTCTCAGGTCATTGGAGATAAATCCAAATCCAACAAGTGGCTTTACGAATATGACAATCCATGAAAAGGAATTTGATCCAAATAATTCCAGGATTGAAATTTACGATTTGCAAGGAAGAATGGTGGATCAATTAAATAGCCTTTCTTCTGGAACCAATCCTATTGACCTTTCTCAATTGAGCCCAAGTGTTTACGTTGTGAAATTGGTCATAGATGGCCAGGTTGTACAAGCGGAGAAAATCGTTGTAGAATAAATAGACTTGGTAAGCATAAGATAGTGCATTTGATTTGGCCCTTTCTAGTCTCTAGGAAAGGGCCATTTTAATAATATCGAATTTTAAGAAGGCCTTTGCTAAGACTTGCTCAAGGGGTTTTCCGATTCCTATTATTAACCGCCGGATCGGAGAAAGAGAAAGGATACCCTTTTGGCTGAAGTCGATGTAAAAGTTAAAGGATCATTCTTCCTAAGCAAAAGAATGTTTTTAGGAGGAGTTGAAATAGAGCTCGGTAAATACCAAGCTCTATTCTTTTATCAATTCTTTAACATTATTTTTTTCCTTTTCTTTTGGCAATACTAAAATTATGTATACTTTTACGCAAACGAACAACCACACTAAATAGGTTGGCGGAATAAAAGCATCAATTTTTTTTCCGTCCCTTAGACATTCCACTAGAAGAACTTACCCACAAGAGAATGTCGTTTTTCAATCTTGGATTTATGACAAACATTCCACTTTACAGGGGACTGTTATGTTTATGCTCCAAGGACACTTTCCCGTGCTAGA
>CALLVY010000830.1 GCA_938015925.1 uncultured Saprospiraceae bacterium | reverse complement strand
TACGCTTAAGGAATAATACCCAGAGTCGATTTCCATAAAATACCGCCCAAGAGAATCACTGATGCTGTAAAAATCTTGTTCGCCACTGGCAACCACCATTAGATTTTCAAAAGGTGGACTGTCTGGATAAAGCGTGCAGTCGAGGCTGTCGTCTATAAATACCTGGCCGCCTACTTCGTTATAAAAAATATCTCCATTTTCGTCGAATTTGGCAAGATAGCAATTGTATTCATGAACACAAGAGTCGGCAAATTTAATAACTTCAGATGAACCTGTTGCAATAAATCCATTATCGCTGGTTTGTTGAATGTCATGAGTGGAGACATCATCACCTGGGATAATATTTTTTGTTATGCTAATTAATTGCCCATCTAAATTTGTTTTAATTATATCAATTCTATCTGTTTCGGTTTCTAGAGGACTAGTGAAAATTTTATAATGATCAGGGTAGGTAAATATTTTTTCTACGGTGTGAATATTATTATCAATGAAGTAATCTTCTTCCCAAAGCAGATTTCCGCTTTGGTCGTATTCTCTTAAGAAAAGATTAGAGTTGTAGAATGGCAAGGCATATCCACTTACTAGAATGTTGCCATTACTATTTAAAGTGACTTTAGAAGCTTTAAGAAAAGTATCTGGTAGTATTGTCTTAAATAAAATTTCTCCATTGAGGTCCAATTTGACCAAAAAATAATCTCTTCGACCCAATGACGATACTAATGTTGATGGTGATCCTAGAATCAGATAACCATCGGTTAATGGAATTATTTGCGAGGGAATTTCAAACTTACCACCTGTCGAATCTGGATGTTGGGGAACAAAATCGTAGGTATGATTCCAGATTAGAGTCCCATCATTTTCAATTAAACCAAATTGAATCCCCGTTTTAAATGAAGTCCCACTAAAAAAGTACTGGCCAGATTCATTTTCATGGAGGAAAGAAAGGTGAAATTGGTTATATGGTGAATTAGTAGGTACAGGGCAGGTATAGTCCCAGATTATATCACCGTTATAATCTAATTTGTAAATGACCCCGGTACTAATATTTCCTGGTAATCTTATCTGGCCATAGAGCAATAAATTATTATCACTGGTATTGATTAAGCCACTTATAAATTGTTTCTCGGTTAGGTCTCCAACTTCTTTAAACCAAAGCTCTTGCCCGTTTTCATCAAGTTCGGTGATATAAAAATTAACAGAATCACTTGCAATATTATTGGTGCCACCGACAAAAAGTCGATCATTGTCTAATTGCAACATAGATATAGGAATAGTTTGGGTGGGATGCGTAGCAGTGGTCCAAGAAAACTCCCCTTTGTTATCAAACTTGATGAGATCTCTACGATCATTATAGTCTAAGCGAAAAGAACCGGAAACGAAGTATCCGCCATCATTAGATGGAAGTACTTTCGTTTTTGTACAGGGAGAACGAGAATAGTTTTGTTTTATAAACGTTTGTCCAGAGAGTAATCCAGTGTAGAACAGACAAATTAGGGTAATTAAAAAGGGATAATAATTTTTCATGAGCTTAAACTTATATGGTAATTTAAATATAACTCAAATATCTCGTCAAAAGCAGCTAAAAACAAGTACATTTATCTAGGTTTATCAATTGAAAATTAACTTTTTTAAAAATTAGTAATTGATAATCAATTAATTATAAGATAATCTATCAATTAGGAAAAATGTACGATAGCACTTTGTTCGATCTTTTTAAGAGCTTAAATAAGCGGGATATCCGAGAATTAGACAAGATGGTCCGTTCTCCCTACTTTAATCAACGGGCAGATGTGATCCGCCTATTCGATCATTTGTGCTTGGAAGGAAAGCCCAATAAGGAAAAATGGAAACGCGAAAATCTTTTCTCGGCAGTATACCGAGGAGAAGAAATGGAGATCAAAAAACTAAGACACCTTTGCTCTTTTCTAAGTACCCTGATTCGGCGATATTTTATTTTAGAAGAACAAGAAACCCAAGAATTCGAACAGCACATGCATCTCTGCCAAGCATTGCGCAATCGCAATCTCTTGCAGGAGTATGAGGTACAATGGCGAAAACTGGAAAAGAAACAAGGCGCTTCACAACTGCAAAATATCCAATCGCATTACCAACACTTTCGCTTCTACTTCGAACGAGAAGACTTTAATAATAATCAGCGCCAAAGTAGAAAAGGCTATTCCTTTTTAGAGAAAACGGCTTTTGAATTAAGTGCGCATTATATGGCCGCCATCTTGCGGCAAGCCTGTATGGCTTTGTCGCAACAGCAGTTGCAAGCCACCGATTTAGCCCTGCCTTTATTACCCGCGATTTTAAAAGAAATTGAACAAGATAATTATTCCGATAGCCCGGCAGTCCGCATTTATTACCATGCTTTTCAAGCCTTAAAAGACCTGGAAAATCATGCTGATTTTTTAGCACTCCAGCAATTGATTCAATCTCATTGGGAAAAATTTCCTCCCACAGAAATGCGAGACATCTACCTCATCGCGATCAACTATTGTATCAAAAGACTCAACCGAGGCGATCGGGAATTTGTACAAACCGCACTAGATTTATACAAGCAAGGCTTGGACAATCATGTGCTTTTAGAAGATGGCTACCTTTCGGGATTTGATTATAAAAATACCTTGCGATTAGGATTGGCTTTGAAGGAGTACGATTGGGTGGAACAGTTTATGGAAAAGTATACGCCTTATCTTCCGCCCAAAGAAAGAGACAATATCTACCAATACAATCTGGCTTTTTTTTATTTCAATAAACCGGATTATGATAAAGCGATGGAACTGCTCCGACAAGTAGAATTCAGTGATGTTTTTAATAACCTCGATGCTCGGAGAATGCTCTTGAGAATGTATTATGAGTTGGGAGAGTTTGATGCTTTGGATTCTTTATTGGACAGTTTTAAGGTCTACATTCACCGGCAAAAAAACATTGGTTATCACCGCATCAATTATTTGAATTTGATTCGCTTTGTACAACGGATGTTGAAAAGTAATTTGAATAATCAGCAGGTGAAAAGTCAGTTGCGGAGTAAAGTTGAAGCTACTGCTGCCGTTGCGGAAAAAGATTGGTTGCTCCAGCAATTGGATTGATTTTTTTGCTGCTTGGCTAGGGGAGGATGGAGGCAGTTGAGGGCAAATTCAAATTCAATGGTCGATTGAATATCCATTGAATTTGAATTTGCCAAGGCATTTGTATTGGCCACTTTTTATTCCACCTGAATGGTCAAACTCTTATCCTGATTTCGATCTTTTAAAATCAATTGATAAGTTCCCGGAGGTAAGACCAGTGCCACAGGAGTAGAAGCATCCATCACTTCCATCACATCTACGGGTACTGCAAAAGCAGCATCTTCCCCTTCTTTATAAGCCCTCACCATACATGGATAAGTCATCTGGTGTTTGTCAGGATTAAAAGGAAACGTTTTGCGTAGTCCACCCATTCGTAACCAATCGGGGCGATTGTTTTTAAAGGTGGTTTTGGGATGAAAAATCTGGATATCGTAGCAAGCTTTAAAACGTTCTTCTGCGGAATTGGCATCAAAATCTTTTTGTACAAAGACTTCTTCTCCCTTTGTTCCTTTTACATAGACGGTGGCTTGACTAAGATTGAGTTTGTTATAAATAGGATCTGTTTTCTCTGGGCAGTATTCCACCATTTGCGATTGGTCGATGGTCAATGGATTGACACCGGTAAAATCTTTAAACCACTGGGCCATGTATTTGACATTCCCTATTTTTTGTTCTCGAATGTGCTTAGGTCCAGAGAGTACCAAAATTTTAGCTTGCGAATCTTTCCTTTTGATGCGAGCAATATTCATCGCTTGCGACCATTCTTTGGCATTGCTTTTTAAAATTGCTGCATCGCCACGCATGCCTTTTTTCTTTAAAATATTCAAGGCCTTGCCTTGCTCTTCGGCGCTACTTTGAAAAGAAAAAACTTCGAATCCCATGGCCATTGCCTGGCGAACTAAATCACTATACACCGGGTCTTTGAGGTAGTAACCAGAATTGAGTACGGGGTAGCCGCGTTGGTTGAGTTCTTCGTCAGCTCTTTCCAATGCATCGAGGCCGAGGTAGGAAAAACCTTGAGCACGCAAATCTTCCAGAAGGGTGTGTACAAAAGCACGGGTTTCTGGATGCGCATGAGATTCATTGAAGAATACCGCTTGTTGATCCTTGCTGCGAGAGAGAATGAAATCTTTGGCGCCTCTTGCTTTATAAGTACCAAAATCGCGTTGTAATTTTTCGTCCACAATCTTCCGGGAAGGCATTTCCGGACAATCCCAATCTCTCCGATAGCGACCAATAAAAGTCAAATCGGTATGCCTGTTTTTGGCAATGTTTTCAGAAAAGCGATACACCTGTTCGGGATCTAAAACCAAACGAGAATTTTCTACCGGATCACCAACGACTACAAATTCTACTCGGCGGTTTTCCTTGCGACCTTCTTCGGTCGTATTGTCTGCTTTGGGTTTGCTCAATCCGAAGCCCTGGCTTTGCAATCGCTTTTCGTCGATGCCTTGACTGACGACATA
>CALLVY010000829.1 GCA_938015925.1 uncultured Saprospiraceae bacterium | reverse complement strand
AAGGTGGAGGCAGAAATGTGGACTAGTATTGAAAAAAAACCGGTGAAGCGCTTAAAACCAAATAACTAAGAAGATTAATTTTCTTCAATAGTTTGAATGGCCTTACGTCCAAGATAGATAGCCGCCAAGACTAAAGTATATGTTAAAGTTGCTGTCATAATTCCGATGCTAAAGGTAAGTAATTTTTTTTATTTGACTTAGTAAGGTTGAAAAAATAAATCCAATGCTTTCCATTTGTCTTAAATCTATAACTCATTGAAAATGAGGTGATTTTTGGCTGGAGAGAAGGATTTAATTTTTTAACAGCACTTAGTGCGCAAAGGGTAGATTAGTAACTTTCTGTCTTAACTTGTCTACCTAACGAATATTTTTGGACTACCGTTGCCTTCGTTTTTTTCTGTTTGTTAAATGCCGACATTTCCCTGATGAATAATAACAAGTTAAAGTCATACCTCGACGACTGTGTGCTTCAATTCAATCGACCCGAATTCATTCCTGATGATCCCATTTCTATTCCTCATCGTTTCTCCAAACTTCAGGATATCGAGATCATTGGCCTTTGGGTAGCCGTACTGGCATGGGGACAGCGAAAGACCATCATCAATAAATCCCATGAGCTAATAGACTTGATGGGCGGAAGTCCACACGATTTTATCTTAAACCATAAAGAAAAGGATCGCAAAGCTTTTCTCAACTTCAAACATCGAACTTTCCAAGCAACAGATACGCTGTATTTTCTCGAATTTCTACAGCACTATTATCGCCAGCACAACTCACTGGAAGATGCTTTTGCCCGACACCTCAAAGCGGGTGATCCTACGACCGCCAATGCGTTGATTGGTTTTCGCAAGGACTTTTTTGCCCTACCCGATGCTCCGCAGCGAACCCGAAAGCATATCGCTTCCCCCGCTCGCAATTCTTCTTGCAAACGCCTGAATATGTTTTTGCGTTGGATGGTTCGCCAAGATCAGCAAGGAGTGGACTTCGGCTTGTGGAAAAAAATCAAACCCAGTCAATTGCAAATGCCGCTAGATGTCCATGTGGAAAGAGTCGCTCGACGACTTGGATTGATTGATCGAAAACAAAGAGATTGGAAAACGGTGGTGGAACTAACGGATCGGCTTCGCGCTTTTGATCCCATAGATCCAGTGAAATACGATTTTGCCCTATTTGGGGTAGGCGTTTTGGAGAAAGCAAATATAAGGAAGAAGAGAATTTAAATCCGAGCACTTACTTAAGCGGTGCCTAAAATGAGAGAAGGGGAATACTTCTTCAAGTATTCCCCTTCTATTTATTTTAAGATTAATAATGATTATTCCTTGTCAAAGCGCAACTCCTGTATGAGTTGCTGGTTGCCTTGAACTTTTAGATAAACATACACACGGTACGAATTGGTTGCAGTTACCAGATTTCCAATGGAATACTGGGAGTCTGCACCTTTGGAGGTACCTTTGTGCATTTGGCTGTAAGAGGTAGGCTTGTTCTTGGCAAAGAAGGCCTTTAAAGTCTGTACAGCTTCTGCTTTGTTGTACACATCCATGTCATCGAGAATTGAAATTTCGATATTCGAATCGAAAAACTGCGATAAAGCAACTGCATCTCCATCACTAATGGCTTTTGAAATACCATTTAGATTAGGTTGTACCATTGCAATGGATGGTAGTAGGAGGAATAGGAACATTAAGTTCTTCATGATTTCCTGGTTTTTTTTAGAAATAAAGTCCAAATTCGTGCCATTAGCAAATACATATGACCTTGTTTGGATACTTATTTAGACGATAACTCTTGATTGTGGTAACAAAAAAAAGTCACAAGCTAAATGAGTTGTTCTGTAAAACAGATATTTAAAAGTGAGGATAAATTCTAATAAATCCTATAAAATAGGCGTTTTTTCTCCTTTTTAAATAACCTCCCCTATAACGGTTTAAAAGAATGTTAAATTATGCTAAAAAGGTTAAATAAATCAGAACCTCCGTATTACCTTGTGGTTTCGTTTACAGTAAGATCTTAAATGTGATATCTTGAACCACCTAACAATAATAGATAAAATCTGTAGGGTTTAGGCTGCGATTGACGAAAGGAAAACAACAGATGGGCGACTAAACCCCTATTTAACTCAATGAAATTATCTATCCCAAATACTAAATTTATCTTTTTATGATAGAAAAGAAAGTGATTCTGATGATCCTCGATGGATGGGGGCATGGGCCTGATCCCAAGGTGAGTGCCTTGGCACAAGCCAATACACCTTGTATGAGTCGTTTGTATAAGGATTACCCGAATGCAGAATTGATTACTTATGGAGAGGATGTTGGTTTGCCGGAAGGACAAATGGGTAATTCAGAGGTTGGTCATTTGAATATCGGTGCAGGAAGAGTGGTCTACCAAGAATTGGCAAGGATCAATAAAGCGGTTAAAGAAAAAACACTGGAGCAAAATGAAGTCCTTATCCAGGCATTGGCTTATGCCAAAGCCAATAAGAAACCCATTCATTTGATGGGCTTGCTTTCAGACGGTGGCGTCCACGCTCATATCAATCATGTAAAAGCCTTAGTTGAGATTATAGAAGCAGCGGGAGTAGCGGATACTTATATCCACGCCTTTACCGATGGCCGGGATGTGGATCCCAAAAGTGGATTAGGCTTTGTAAAAGATTTGGAAGATTTTTTGAAAAATAGAAAAGCAAAACTAGCGAGCTTGATTGGTCGCTATTATGCAATGGATCGCGATCAGCGATGGGAAAGAATCAAATTGGCTTATGATCTTTTGGTCAATGGCCAAGGAGCATTGGTCGCTGATTTTGGCGAAGCGATTAGCAAGCAATATGAAGCGGGTATTACCGATGAGTTTTTGCCAGGTATCGCGAAAGTGGGAGCGGATGGAAAAAGTTTGGCAAGAATTGAAGAAGGAGATGTCGTATTGTTTTTTAATTTCCGAACGGATCGACCTCGTCAATTGACCGAAGCTTTGACCCAACGAGATTTTCCAGAGCAGGAAATGAAAAAACAATCTTTGCATTATGTGACGATGACGCGTTACGATCAGGCTTATGAAAATGTCGAGGTGATGTTTACTAAGGATGACCTGAAAGGAACCCTGGGAGAAGTTTTGGCAGCTGCCGGAAAAACCCAGGTTAGAATTGCTGAGACCGAAAAATATCCACATGTTACTTTCTTTTTCTCTGGCGGTCGAGAACAAGAATTTAAAGGCGAAAGCCGCATTCTGGTTCCTTCTCCTAAAGTCGCTACCTACGATCTGGAGCCTAAAATGAGCGCCGAAAAAATTACAGAATCCATTATCAATTCAATGCGGTCAAGCGAGCCAAATTTTATCTGTCTCAACTTTGCCAATACCGACATGGTCGGACATACCGGAGATTTTAAAGCGGCCATCCAAGCCGCCGAAACGGTTGATACTTGTGTTCAGCAAATCTTAAATACTTCTTATGCATTGGATTATGATGCCATCATTATAGCCGATCATGGCAATTCTGATTTTATGATTAATGCCGATGGTTCTCCACATACTGCGCATACGACCAATCCCGTTCCTATTATTTTTGTAGGAAAAAATACGGATGGGAAAACGATTGCCAATGGCCGTTTGGCGGATGTAGCACCAACTATTTTAGCTTTGCTGGAAATAGAAAAATCGGATTTAATGGATGGAAAGAATTTGATTTCATGAAAAAATACACCTCCTTTTTCTTGTTGATTTTTTGTTTGTTGCTGGCTTGTCAGACACCAGAGCAAAAAGGGATGAGTGAATCCAATTCTTTTTTTGATTTAGAAGATTACTTCGAAAAAGAATCGGAGAAATGGCGTCAACTCAGGGGCTTTAAAAAAAGCACCCAAATCAATGGAGTAAAAGAAAGTCAGACTTTTGATACCCTGGATTTTTCTAAAGAATTGGATATGTTTGCCAATGCGGATATCAATCGCATCGCTTGGTTCGATCAATACCAGGTAGATTCCATCCATGCAGCAGATGGCACTTTATCCTCGATTACTTACCAAGCTTTGAAACCCAATTTGCAAACGCAAAAAGTATTGATTGCTTTTACTGCAGAACAACCTTCCTTTATTACGATCAATCGATTGATGGAAAATGCCTTGATGAATGCTTCAATGGTTTTGGAATATCATCCGGGGAAAAGTTACCGAATTCAGAGCAATCAAAAGTTGCGGATTTCGGAAGCTCGGGAAATGATTGTAGAGGTGGAGTTGGAATAAACAGGCTTTGTAAACTTGCTTGGAAAAAACCCTAGAGCGATTCTGATTTATCAACTAACAATTCCCGTCTTCACCGCAAAGCGAACCAATCCCGTTACTTTTTTTATCTCCAATTTTTTCATCAAGTTTGCGCGATGCGCATCTATCGTGCGAAAGCTAAGATGCAATTGCTCCCCAATTTCTTTATTGGAAAATCCTTCCGCGATCAATTTTAAAATTTCTATTTCTCGTTCAGATAAAGAAGCGAGCTGTGCTTGCAATTGATTGCTGGTGTCGACGATAGGAGCAGATTCTTTGCGATTACTCAACAAGGAAAGAGTGACCGCGCTGGAAAAATATTTTTTCCCTTCTCCAAACGTTTTAATGGCTAGCAGCATTTCCGACTTACTAGAAGTCTTAATGAGGTAGCCATCAATATTGATTTGGATCATGTGCTCGATCACAGACTTCTCGGCATGAAGGGAGAGGATGATTATTTTTATTTCCGGGAAAATATTTTTGATTTCTTTACTCGCATCCATCCCATTCATCACCGGCATGTCGAGATCCATAAGTACCAAGTCTGGTTTTAATCGCTCACAAAGATCAATGGCCTCCTTTCCCGTACTTGCCTGACCAAGGACTTCAATCGTCTCTTCCTCTTCCACGATAGAAAGTATTCCATCGATCATGATTTGATGATCATCTACCAGCAATATTTTTATTGGCGCCATGAAACTTATGGTTTAGAAATTTATAAAGGCTTAATCTTAAAAGGAGACCAAGCCAATCCTATCCTGTAAAATAAGACACTTTGCTGAAAATACATATTATAAGGGTCACTACCATGATATCCGACTTGTGCAAACCAGGCGGCATGTTTGCTACCGTAGGCTTTTTTATAAAAAGTTAGATCGAGGTTTACTCGTTTGCCTAAGTTGCCAAGGCCAATGGGCTTTAGATCGGTGATGGGACCGGAATTTAATTTTCGGTCGGAAATATAACTGGCATTAAACACCAGTCGCCAGCGTTCTTTAGCTTCGTAGCTGTTGGTCAAAACCTTGCTTCCATCTTTGTGGAAAGCATATTCTTTGGTTTTGGGACAACTGATAAATCCTGCCTGAAAACGAATGAGGTTTCTACCGAGTAGATCGTATTGATCAAAGGCTAAATTGGTGGTGATCCGTTCTGTGATTTTAGGATGATGCTCATAACCCAATCTCCAGTAAGCATTGTATTGTTTTTGAGTGGTGTATTGAAACTTACGAGGATGAAACAATATCCGACGGCGTTTTAGAGAATCTATTTGGCCACCAACTTTGGTATAATAAGCACCGAGCGCCATTTCAAATACAATCCCTTCTCCAAAATTACCATTATAAGTATTGATCGTTCCGTCTTCCTTAAATTCCTTTTGGTCTTGACCATTGGAGTGATGAAAGCCGCGGAACATGGCAAAAAGATGTTGCTTTACTGGTCCTATTTTTTTTAGATTCAACTCTTTGCCCCACCATTTTTTATGCGTAATAAAAAGATTGCCACCAGGGATATAACTCGGCGTTCTTACCGAGCGAGAGCTATCTCCTTGAATAGGATCATCCCGAAAAATACGAGCCTGGTATTGAGGGATGGCGTGGAAGCTGAAAAACAAACCACTGCGTCGACTGTACAAATTTTTACCCGCTAGGGCAATGGGAAATTTCGAATCGAGATTGATAATAAAAGGTCGTTTCTGTTCTACTCCATTACGGATATAACGGTCTGGGGTAATGCCTGTAGAGACGGTACTTGGTTCTGCCAGGTGTAGCATGGTCGAGTGGAAATCATTACTGATACTTCGATTGCTTTTTTCTTGTACCAAATCGAGGATAAAGCTATCTCGAGTTATTGGAGAGAAAATGTTGGCTTGAGTTTGAAAAGAAAGAAGGACTAAGAGCAGGGAAAAATAGATTGTTTTCATGGTCTAAAATTAAGCTAGAAATAGCAAGATTTCTTGCACGAAATAAGACAGAACACATCTATTTTTATCGAAAGTCAATACAGTAGACTTTATTCGAAATGATATTGTATGGCTAAAAAATTGTCTTTTTTCCGCGCTCTGCTTCACGTCCTCGCCTTAATAGCCCGGCTATTAGGCTGTGGGCGTTCATTGATTGCAGAAAAAATCCTGCATTTTTATCTCATAAAACCATTTTCGAATAAAGTCTATTGTCTCTGGATTTATATTGTCTAAAAAGGTAGTTCAAGGAAAAAATCTCCCTTCTTACCCATTTTCGATTTCTACATCAGTTGAATGGAGACCTTGATTAAGGTATGGTAATTTCAACGACCAAATAAATTTCCCTCTCCTCTTTTAATCTCCTAAATTTAGTTATTTTTAGAATTTAAGCGTTGGACGGAAAGGGAAGATCAATTTTGTTAATTTGGCATCTCCCGGTTATAGTCATTTGATTTTTCCATTTTCAAAATCTATAAATTTCCAAGATTCCAATCCTCTTTTTTTGACTCAATCATTTAGAAAAATATTCTTACTGCTAACATGAAAACACCTTTCCAAAAATATTGTATTTTCTTTTTCACCCTCTTCGCTTTTTACTTTAGTGCGAAAAAGGCGATTGCCCAAAATGATCCATATCCTAAAGCAGCTAATATAGAACTTTTTGGCAGTACCCGTGGTTTTTTTATCGCTCCTTCTTTTTCTTTTTCAAAAAACAAACACCGTCCCACGCTCGGTCTATTACTGGGGCGACATCATACCTTGAATGGCATTGGCCTGGGCTTGAATATCGGAGATCGCTACTACCCCAATAAAAAAAAACATCCCCTTAATTTATTTTTTATCAGCAGTGCCCAATTTATCGTTTTCACCAATCCCTCTTCCCCTTCGCTCAAATCCATTTTTAATTTCCAACTCAGCGGAGGCTATGGCGTCGATTACAAAGTCAATTCAAGATTAAGTTTACTAACTTATTTTTCCCTAGGCTTTCTGCTTGAACTGAGAACCTTTGTTCCCAATTTTAATAATTACGGAAGCCTCGATTCTGCTGGATTACTTTCTTTTGGAATGACTTACTTATTAGGAGAATATGAATAAATTCTTTTTTTTTATTGGACTATCAGGATTGGCAATGCTCTTTAGCAATTGTCGCAATCTGGCTTTTGTAGCGCCAGAGCAAGAGCTGGTCAGTTATTTTATCAATGACTATCCACTCGATTCCAGAACGAAGCAGGTTTACACTGTTTTGACTTATAATATTCACATGGGTTTTACCGATGATCAGAATCCTTTTGCCAGTGGTGACGTCGGTGCGAGTATCGAACATCTAGATTCCTTGGTCGCAGCTATCAAAAGTCTTGATCCAGATTTTGTAGCCTTACAAGATGTTGGTAGAAACGTTACCCACACGGTGATTGAAGATCAAGCCGCCTATCTGGCAGCCGCCTTGGAAATGAATTTTGCCTATTCCGATTATAGCGAAGTCAATACAGGAAAGGATGTTTTTATTCGAGGATCAAGAGGTCATTTATTGTTGACAAAATTTGAGATTCAAAGCATCGACAATATTGAAATTCTCAATCAGACCAGATATGAAAGTCGCTATTGTCAGGTAAGTAATATTAAGATCAATGAACAAAGATCCATCTCCCTGCTCAATACCCATTTTAGAGGAGGCGCTGCGCAAGAAGAAAAAGATTACGAAACCAATACCATTCTGGAAATCGCCGAAGCACAAGCACATCCCATTATCCTTTGTGGCGATTTCAACAATACTTTAAACACCACTCATATCGCTAAAATTGATAGCATCTACCCATCTGTTCTCACATTGGTTTTGAATCAGGAAAGATTAGAAGTGGAAACGAATCACACGAAGATCGATAATATCTTTGTGGAGGATGCGTTTTTTGAGGTGCAAAACATTGGCTTGATGAAAGAACAGTATTGGTATTTATCAGATCATCGTTGTTTGTTTGCTCGGTTTACACTTAAGTAAGAGAGCAAATTAAACTAAGCTTTTTGAGGGACTCTTTTTTGCTGACTCTTCGTTTAGCCATAGCTAAAGGAAGCGGTTCTTTAACGACGAGTAATGAAAAAAGAAACCAGTAAGAATACTATAGTTTATTTTGATCATCTGCTTAAATAATCTTTGCATAAAAAAACGGCAACAGGTTTAACCCATTGCCGTTTTTTTAGATCGTATTATTTTACCTTCTACTCCGTTGGACGATCTGGATAGCGCACCATTTTAATCTGAATACCTTTTGGATTCTTTGGCGTATTTCCTAGATAGATAGTAATCTCATTGGAAGGCCCATTGAGCTTGTATTGAATATCTAATCCTTCATTTTTATCATAGAAAAAATTGATCAATTGGGTTTCTGGATCGAAATCCCATTTTCCGCTATTGGTTTGGTCTTGCCAAATACCACTGGTAAAAGTTTGGTCGCCTTTGAGGTCGATCCAACGTCCAGCATAAAAATCTCGAGACTTGGCATCTTTGATTCCGGCAATACTCTCATAATGCCATATCCCTACATGAGGTGATAAGAGGTCAGGATCTACTTTTACAGGTTCCCCCGTTTGTATTGGCCCGGTAGCCACGGCGGTTATCGGTGTAGTTACCGAAGCAGTATTGGAATTAGTCGTCGAAGGACTATCTGGCGCGCAGGCGACCAAGAACGTAAGGCTGATAAAAAACAAACAATATTTTTTCATAATTGGTGATTTGTTGATTGAACTGTTTATATCTAATACCAAATTTAAGCCAAGCTTAGTAAAGTAGAATTTATTCTAAAAAAATTAGTTCCGATAAGCGCCATCCTTTGTTCGATTCTAATCAAACCGCTAAAGTCTCCTTTGCTAAAATTTCCGTTTCCTTTCCATTAATCACCAGCTTTATCGGGTTTTCTGTATGATTGATAATGTTGGTTAGCTTTTGATTGACCTTTACCTCTAGCAAATGGCCTCTAAACCGAACTTTAAAAGAGTAGGCCTCCCATTCTTTGGGAATAATTGGATTAAACACCAATTGATCCTCCTTTACTCGCATCCCGCCAAACCCTTTGACAATTGACATCCAGGTGCCGGCCATGCTCGTGATG
>CALLVY010000828.1 GCA_938015925.1 uncultured Saprospiraceae bacterium | reverse complement strand
GGATTTTTGTCCGGGCATCGAACTCAGAGATATCCGTGGAAATGTTCCCACCCGCATAGAAAAACTCCGCCAAGGAGATTTTGATGCCATTCTTTTAGCTGCTGCTGGAATAAAACGATTGGAATTGGACCTTTCCGATCTCCTGGTTATTCCATTGCATGTCAAAGAATTTGTTCCCGCTCCTGCTCAAGGCGTTTTGGCTTTTCAAGTCAATACCAGTGATCGAACTACGCGTAAAATTTTACAGCGCCTCCACCACGCCGATGTTTCTCGTACAACCAATGTCGAAAGAAAAGTACTTCAATTGATGGAAGGGGGATGTCATATGCCATTAGGAGTTTATTGCGAACAAGATGCCGCTCAAAATTTTCATGTCTGGGTAGCAATGGCAGAAGAATGGAACAGCTCGGTCGTCCGATTGCGGGAATCTTCAAGTACCAGCCATCAATTGGCGGAGCAAATTGTCGAAAAGTTGCGAAAAAATTTAGCAGAGCTTGGCTGATTTTCTATATTTAGCATGAGTTCGGATTAGAGCATATTAAAAAAGACATTTTTTGCACGAAGTGTTGAATTTAAAAATGCTATTAGCTCTAAAAAAAATAAATCATGTTCCTCTTCTTTAATGTTAAATCCAATGGTAAACCCCGCAAGTGGAGTGCTCCCGCCACCGATACCTTCAATTGGCCTCGGATGGTACAAATTGCTTGGCAGTTTTATGACAACAAAGGCATCTTGCAGGAAGCAGAAGATTATATTATAAAGCCGGAAGGTTTTGAAATTACGGAAGAGTCAGCGCATTTTTATAAAATAAGTACCGAAAGAGCAAGAGAGGAGGGGGTAGATTTAGAAATGGTGCTAAAACGTTTTTCCGAAATCATCCGCAAAGCCAAATATGTGGTTGCGCACAATATGAAATTAGATGGCAATGTGATCGGTGCCGAATTAGCACGCAAAGAAATCAATCATACTTTATTTCACTCGGAGCGTTTTTCCTTGATGGAAGAGGCCACTTACTTTTGCAAAATCCCCGGCCCCGGCGGACGATTCAAATGGCCAAGTCTCATGGAGGTTTATATCAAACTCAAGAAAGCTCGCTATGCTGATGCCAATAATGCCAAAATAGATGTACAAGCTTGCGCGACTTGCTTTTTTAAATTAGTGGAGATGGAGGAAATAGATTTGTTTTAGAAAGATTTCTTTTATTCCAATTTAGCCAATTCAAAGACCGCCTCACTTTGTTTCGCTCCCACAGAATCGGGCGTCATTTTCACCATTGCATTTCTAATACTCACCGCCACACTATTTTCCCAATGGGCTAACTTCCCTACCAGCCAACTCATCTTTACAATCTTATCCACCTTCTTGCGACGCAGCGCTTCAAATTTTTCAAAAGCCAACAAATGTGTTTTTTCTTTAGCCATCATTTCACTCAAAACCCAGGCATCTTCGATTGCTTGTCCGGCACCTTGCCCCATATTGGGAGTCATCGCATGAGCAGCATCGCCGATCAGACAAATGTTTTGGTGATGCCAGGAGGGGAGGCGAGAGAGGTCCGTGATGTCGTCGAGGAATATTTTTTCTTTGGGAGTAGCAGCTAGTATTTCTTGAATAAATGGATGGAAATTTTCACCCAATTGAGTGATGTCAAAATCTGCAAATTCCTTGCGAAGATCTTTTTTATAATTCCGTAAGGCAAACCAATAAATCGTATTGGCGTCAATAGATACAATGCCAAATCTTTCTCCTTTTCCCCAGCACTCAAAAACTTCATGTTGGTATCTTTCTGGAATAGTCATAGAAGCAATCCCACGCCAACAAGCTTGTCTGGCGGAGCGAATTTTGCTTTGCGGAAATAATTTTTTTCTCACCACAGAATGTATGCCATCGGCAGCAATGACGATTTCGCTTAAGTGGCTACTGCCATCTGTAAAGTGCAAGCTTACTCCTTGATCTGTCTTCTGGAAATCTGCCAATTTCTTTCCGGTAAAAATGGCTTCCTTCGGTATTTGTTGGAGCAAAATGTTTTGTAACTTTCCACGGTGGATACCAAAATTGGCGGTCTGGTATCGTTTTTCAAAGTCCTGTAAATGCAGCGTAGACAAGGCTTTGATATTAGCGTCCGCTACAGTCAATTTAGAAATCTGTTGCGCCTGCATTTGTATGGCCTTTTCTAAACCTAGTTTTTGATAAACCTGCATGGCATTATTGGCTAAAATTATCCCCGCTCCAATTGGTTTTATCTCCGATACCGCTTCAAAGATTTCTACGTCGAATCCTTTTTTGAGCAGTGCGATAGCAGTGGTTAAACCACCAATTCCGGCACCTATGATTGTGATTTTCATAATTTTAGTTATTTTTAGGTCAAAGTTACTAAAAAAAATTAATTAGGTCAAGTTTACTAAAATGAAAAATACCAAAGCTTTAATTTTAGAAACCGCCCTTCGCTTGTTTAATCAGGAAGGCTTGGCGAAGACGACCTTGCGGAGCATTGCGAAAGAAATGAATATTAGTCAGGGCAATTTGAATTATCATTTTAAAAAAAGGGAAGAGATCGTAGAGGCATTGTATCATCAGTTGGTAGGAGAGATGGATGAATTTATGCAGCGCTCCGCCGAAGGGCCTTTTGACTTAAAAAATCTATATCAAAATTTTCGCGAAAGCTTCGCCAGTTTTTATACCTATCGTTTCTTTATGATGGATTTTGTAACGATCATGCGCGGCCATGATTCCATTCGGCATCATTATCAACAATTGACCGAATTGCGAAAAATGCAATTCCAAGGGCTCTTTGTTTTACTGATCGAGCAAAAGGTACTTCGGCAAGAAGAATTTTTAGGAGAATACGAAAACCTGCAAATTCGCATGCAAATCCTTAGTGATTTTTGGTTATCTTCTGAAATTATTCAAAATGCCATTCAGCCCGAAGCGATCGACCGATACAGCCAGGCGATTTTTCAATCATTCTATCCTTACCTTACTGCGAAAGGAAAAAGAGAATTTAAGAAAGAATTGTTGAACTAAAATTTAATAAGTAGCAAGCCATGTCCAGAATATTTATCTCCCGAGACCTAAGTCCTGATAGCCTTTTTAAATCAAAATTGGAAGCGGCTGATTTGGAAGTTCATGGAGAAAGTCTGATTCAATTTGACCCGGTACCATTCCAAGAAATTCCTCCTTGTGATTGGGTATTTTTTTATAGCAAAAATGCCGTTCGCTTTTATTTTGAAGGATTACAAAATCCAGATTTTTGGAAAGGAAAGAAATTGCGACAAGGGCCGGCACGCAGAGAAAAGCAAGTGAAGTATGCGGCCTATGGAACGGCTACAGCGGCTTATTTGACCAAACACCATCAGGTCAAAGTGCAGTTTATCGGCTCCGCCAAACCCAGCGCAACCGCTCAATCGCTGATGACGATGGCTGCTGGAGAACGCATCCTTTTTCCTTGCGCCAAGCATTCCCTTCATTCCCTCTACAAATACATTCGCTACAAAACCGACGCAATTAAACTAGTCGTCTACGACAATCACATCCGCGAAGATTTTGACATCCCTGCTTGCGATGTTTTGGTTTTTACCAGCCCGCTGAATGCCCAGGCTTATTTTGGAAAATATAAATGGAAGAAAAAGCAAATGGTGCTCGCCATTGGCCGAACGACTGCTGGGGCTTTAAAAAAACTAGGAATCACTAAAGTAGCAGTAGCGAAGAAAGCCAATGAAGAAGCTTTGGCGGAATTAGTGGTGGATTATTGGGGATAAAAGAATGTTTGGAATTTTGTTTTGTCGGAAAAAAGCTTTTTGTTTTCCATCCATTTTAATAGATGAGTATTTTTTTTAATATTTATGATAGAATCGAATATTTAAGAAGATTTTGCGGGAGAAATACGGGAGAAAGAGGTGTACCGCAGAGTTCGACATCGGAGAACCATAAGGAACGAACTAAATGACGTTCAATCGTAAATCAATCTGCGAAATCTGTGCGATCTGCGGGAAACAAAACCCCATCATTTCATTCTTTTTTATTTCTTTGTCTTGTACCACACTTTGCATGATAACCTAATACCAATATGGCTGGCAAAAAAAACAAGTCCAATCCAAAAAAGACTGCTCCGGCGAAAAATAAGTCTATTCCTAAAACAAAACAATCAAATAATCCCATTTGGATTGCAGTGGCCTTATTGATTACCGCCATCGCTTTCTTTCCATCCCTGGCCAATGATTTTGTCAACTGGGACGATGATGTCAATCTCCTCGATAATCC
>CALLVY010000827.1 GCA_938015925.1 uncultured Saprospiraceae bacterium | reverse complement strand
AATTGGTGGTTTTTGATACTTCAGTTGTAGACCTGACCGATCAATTGAGTGATCCGGTGGAACTACTTTTTGCGACCCAATTGGGGGGTGGTACAGATATCAACAAGGCCGTCGCTTATGCCGAGACTTTGATTAGCAATCCAGGCGATACCATTTTGGTCTTGATCAGTGATTTGTATGAAGGTGGCAATGAATCAGAAATGATCAAACGTGTAGCGGGCATCAAAGCTTCGGGTGTTCAATTTATTACGCTTTTGGCGCTGAGTGATAAAGGTGCGCCGATGTATGATCGCTCCGTTTCTGCTAAGTTTGCGGCAATGGATATTCCTGCTTTTGCTTGTAGTCCAAATCTGTTTCCGGATTTGATGGCTTCTGCGATTAAGAAGGAATCTTTGGGGCAATGGATGGCTCGCCACGGAGTGGTGGCGAAGTAGTTCTGATCGTTTTACTTTTGCTACTATTTTTTCAATTACTAGAAAAGCCTACCGCTTCACAGCAGAGGTCATAGCCCGGATAGGCCTGCATTCGGTATTCTCTGATCTGCCCGTCAAAGGTAGATTCCCAACCTTCTTTTTTGGAGAGGCAAGACATCCAGTGAATGATATCGGCGTGCTCGATGGCATAACCTTTTTGGTATAAGTAATCTTTGACTTCTAAGGTCGTCACTACCTTATTGAGGTTCAATAAAGTGAGTGCGGCATAGCGAATGGTTTTGAGGTTCGGCAATTTTCGGAGCGAGTAGTGTTTAGACATAGGAAGTGAGGAGCAATAGCTTTTAGTAAATCAGTGGTTTTAGTTGTTGTCATCGATTAGGAACCGTTGAAAGTTGGGGCCGAATTTATTAGACATCTCCATTTACCCGGCCCCAATCACACACTTTAACAGCACAAAACGAATATATTTAAGTTTTTTGTTTAAATTATATCACAATATAGGTGATATAATTGATTAGTTACAAGTTTTTGATTATATTTTTCGTAAAAGTTTGTTTTTTGCTTATAGTGGGCTTGGGGGAGGCGTTAATTGGCGGTTTGGGAGTGGGAATTTTAGCTTTTAATTGTTGTTTTGGATGTTGTGTTGCGCATTATAAAATTGAATTTATTCATCCCTTCATGGATGGCAATGGGAGAATGGGAAGGCTATGGCAAACGCTAATTCTTATGAAGGCTTATCCTTTATCTGAGTATCTACCTTTTGAAACGATCATCAAGGAAAGGCAAAGTGAATATTATGAGATCTTGGAAAAATCGGACCAGGAGGGAAAGTCTACTAAATTCATAGCATTTATTTTAGCGGCTATTGATGAATCATTCGAATTTCTTTTAAATATTCAGACTCGTATTGTTACAACGGAAGATCGAATTAATTACTTCGTTTCCATTTTTAAAGAAGATTTTTTTACTCGGAAAAACTATATGAAAACCTTTAAGGAAATATCATCATCAACGGCCAGTAGAGATTTGAAATTTGGACAAGAAAAAGGATTAATTGAAAAACAAGGAGATAAGAGAATGACTAAGTATAAAATAATAAAGCATTAACACCGCTTCAGCTTTCTAAGAAAGTAGAAACGCGAAAAATAGAAAGCCAAAAAGCTTGGTGGAAATTTTGGTAACATACTAGGTTTAAGAAAATAAAACGGTTCCCGACTTCCGGCGGGTACACTGCGGATCTACCTGTAGACTTATGCTTATTTCGGATTAAAAAAGGGATCTTCTGTGGAAGAATTTTATCTTTGGTATCTTTAATAAAAAAAAGAAAACAACCGCCATGTACAGAAACCTACTCTTCCTCAGTTTCTTCCTCCTCCTTACCGCCTGTCAAAATAAAACCTCCACGAGTTCTTTTGCTGGAAAAAAAGTAAGCAATGCCGCAGAGCTAAAAGAGGCGATTGCCAAGGCAAAGGCAGGAGATGAAATTATACTTTCCAATGGAGTTTGGAAGGATGTGCAAATTAATTTTTATGGAAAAGGAAGCGAAGCAAAACCGATTTCCCTGCGCGCAGAAACACCCGGAGAAGTTTTTATGGAAGGACAATCTTGCCTCCAATTATCTGGCGAATACCTGAATGTCGATGGCTTGTATTTTAGAAAGGGTTATACCCCTTCCCGTGCCGTGATCGAATTTAGAAGGAACAAGGATTCATTGGCAAGACATTGTAAAGTGAGTCATTGTGTGATTGAAAATTACAATCAACCTCGGCGAGACAAAGGAGATCTTTGGGTAGAGTTTTATGGAAGGCACAATACATTTGACCATTGCTACCTTGCAGGAAAAAACAATCAAGGACCAACGCTAAGAGTAGATATCAAAGGCAATCAAAGCATCAATAACTATCATCAAATCACCAATAATTACTTTGGCCCAAGACCTCGAAAAGGAGGCCCCAAAGCAGAAACGATCCAACTCGGAGATAGCTATACTTCCATGTCACCCTCCTACACTACGGTAGCAAACAATCTATTTGAAAGATGCAATGGCGAAGTAGAAGTGATTTCCAGTAAGACTAATTTTAATGAATTTAAAAATAACGTGTTTTATAAAAGCGAAGGTTCCTTGGTTACGCGACATGGAAATTACTGTAGAATTGATGGGAATTATTTTATTGGAGATGGCAATGAAAATGTAGGAGGCGTTCGCTTGATTAATACAGGACATTGGGTGGTGAATAATTATTTTTACAAGCTAAAAGGACAAAACTTCAGGAGCCCACTTGCCATCATGAATGGTATTCCAAAGTCTCCCCTCAATCGTTACAACCAAGTAACGGATGTCGTCGTGGCGCATAATACTTATGTCAATTGTGTTGACCCCTGGCACTTTGGAGTGGGGACGAATATCAGCCAAAGGGAAGTGCTTCCACTTTCTGAAATCAGATCCGCCAGAGCGATTAGAACGATTGTTGCTAATAATATTATTTACAATGAAAAAGGAGATACCCAACCCATTGTCGCTCATGACAAAATTGATGGAATCACTTTTAAAAGGAACCTCACCAATAATCAAAATGCGAAGGCAGAAAAAATAGAAGGTTTAGAGGTGGCGAATTTTGAAATATCGAATGTCGCGGAAAATATTTATGTCCCCGGCAATTTGCCAGAAATAGAAATATACCATGGTTTTGATTTTGAAACGATTGAAAAAGACCTTTTTGGAAATGCGAGAAAAGATAAAAATTCAATCGGTGCTGTGGCGGCTTCTCTTGCCAAAGATCCGATGATCCTGGATAAGAAAAAATATGGCCCCAATTGGTTTTCCAATGAGCAGCCAGAAGTCGCTGCTGAAACCCATGCGGTTACTAATCCGGCGGAATTATTGACAAAACTTAAGGAAGCTAAAGATGGCGATGTCATCGAATTGGCCGCAGGATTGTATGAGTTAAGCAATTCATTGGTCATTAATAAAAAAATATTGATCCAATCAAAAGAGGAAAATAATAAGGCAAAGGTAATCTACTCAGGAGCAGCCCAAAGCCCTCTTTTTGAAATGAATCCCAATGGGAATTTGACTTTGCAAAAAGTTGTTTTGACGGGAAAGAATACTCAATATTTATTTGCGACCTTAAAAGAAAATATGTCGAGTCATTACAACCTGTCCGTCTCAGAATGTGAGATCAGCAATTTCGATTATGTGCTGAAAGCGTACAAAGAAAGCATGGCTGATGATATTGTTTTTTCTAAATCTTCATTAAAAAATTGTGCCAATGGCATTGAACTCTCCGAGGAAACCAACGACAAAGGAGATTATAATGTTGAATTTCTAAGCATTGACAATTGCCAATTTGAAAATATAAAAGCCAATGTCGTGGACTACTATCGCGGAGGGTATGATGAATCAACGATAGGAGGGAATTTGCTTGTTCAGAATAGTGAATTTACCAATTGTGGCAGTGAAGAAGAGAATGGTGTTTTGTTAAATACCAGAGGGATTGTCAATGTAACTATTGCCAAAAATACCTTTAAAAATAATCGCGTGAAATTAGTGGCCTTGTTGTGGGGCGCTAAAAATAATACGCATGCGGAGAATGTGATTTCGAATTCCGGGAA
>CALLVY010000826.1 GCA_938015925.1 uncultured Saprospiraceae bacterium | reverse complement strand
GAAATACTACTGGCTTTGGTATAAATAGTGACGGTAGCATCAATGGCAAGTGTACCGGTTTGGGTATAAGTAATTTCTCCAGCCCGATTATGGGTAGCCATAGCAGTAGGGATATCCATTAAAAAAAGGAAAATAAAACTGACTATGGTAATTAAAGGAATGTATTTTTTTCTGGTCATAGACACATTTTTGTTGCAAAATAAAAAATATTAGCCTTTTAATGCATATTTAAATTCAAGACCTCAATAAGTCCGGAGCTTCGGAAGTTGAATAAAAACGGAAAGAATTGTTTTTTAAACAGCACCTAACAGACTGTGTGTCGGATTGCAGCTAGTGATTTAACGAAGATTTTGGCGAATTAGTTTACTTTTCCGGTCAGCAATCCAAGGAAGTGACAGAAAAGGGGCAAAAGAGAAGGAGTATGTTTAAAAAATAGGTATTTGGGTGGAATGCAAGGAAATCCGGCCGGCCGGAGAAGGCAGCTTCAAAAGAATTAGACCGTATTAAGTAGGGAAGAGGATGGAGACTAAATTTTAGCCAATGGCCTCCAGGCAATTTTTTAAACCTTCTCGCCAATGTGGAATGGCAAGCTCAAAGGTATTTTTGATTTTTTGCTTATTTAAAACACTGAAGGGCGGTCTACTTGCAGGAGTAGGGTATTCGCGACTCTCGATAGGTTTGACCTGACATTCAATGTGCTCTAATTCAAAAATAGCGAGGGCAAAATCATACCAAGAGCAGACTCCTTCATTGCTATAGTGGTAGATTCCTCCATCCACAGGTGTATCTTGCTTATTAGAATAATCGATGATTTGTAAGATGCCATGTGCTAGGTCGCGAGCATAAGTAGGCGTTCCAATCTGGTCAAACACGACGCCCAAAGCGTCTCTTTCTCGACCAAGCCGTTGCATGGTTTTTACAAAATTATGGCCAAAAGAAGAATAAACCCAAGAAGTACGGATCACCAAACTTTGTGGTAAAATTCGCAAGGCCGCCAAATCTCCAGCCAATTTGGTAGAAGCATATACGGATTGAGGATTGACTTCATCCGTTTCTACTAAAGGTCGATTACAGGTATTGTGGTAAACATAGTCGGTAGACAAATGAACTAATTGGCAATTAGTGGCTTTACAAGCAGCAGCCAAATACTCTACACCGGTAACATTTACTGCAGTCGCCAAAGCTTGATCTGTTTCCGCTTTATCAACGGCGGTATAAGCCGCACAATTGATGCAATAATCAAATTGACCTATTGCAAAAATCGCAGAAACCGCATCCGCATCAGTGATGTCTAAACCTGCCAAATCAACATAAGTGAAATTCAATTGTGGAAATTGAGCACTTAAGAATTGAAGTTCTTGCCCTACTTGTCCATTAGAACCGGTAACGAGTATTTTACTCATTTGCTGTTATTTTTTTTGCTGGAAAAAATTTTAGATGTTCGCCTAAAGGTGGGCTATCTCTATCCTTAGGAGAAAGGATGGCTTTATCCATGTCAATTTTCCAATCGATCTTTAATTGAGGATCGCGAAAAAGCAAAGCTCCTTCACTTGCTTTATGATAAAGCCTATCACATTTATAGAAGAATTCCGCTGTCTCACTCAAAACCACATAGCCGTGAGCAAAACCTCTTGGAATAAAGAGTTGACGTTTATTGGCAGCACTCAATAGAGTACTAAAGGATTGTCCATAGGTGGGAGAACCTTCTCTGATATCAACCACTACATCAAGTACTTCTCCTTCGGTGACTCGCACGAGCTTGGCCTGTGCATGAGGTTCTAGCTGATAGTGGAGTCCTCTCAAAACGCCATAAGTAGATCGCGCTTGATTGTCTTGCACAAATTCGGTATCTATACCATTTTCTGCAAAGGTCTTTCGATTATAGGATTCAAAGAAATAGCCACGATCATCTTCCCAAACTTTGGGTTCAAAAACGATAAGCCCCTCTATAGGCGTTTCAATAAAAGGCATAAGGATATATTATTTTGTTTCTCAAACTCTTTCCGTCTTGACTACTGCTAAAAGTATTCCAAAACACTCGTTATCAGTGAGCTAGGACAATTGCTTAGGGGTTGACTGCAAAAACTAGTTCGCTCCTCATGGTTATGCTCTGTCGAACTATTAAAAAAATACAGTAAAAATAAATTCTATTTACTACGGAAGAAGATACTAATGGGAACCCCCGTAAAGTTGAAGTTTTCTCGCAATTTATTTTCCAGGTAGTTTTTATAACTTTCTTTGATGTGTTTGGGGTGATTACAGAAAAAGGCAAATGCGGGATAATGAATCGGTAGTTGTGTAACGTATTTGATTCTGATAAATTTACCCCGATGCGCCGGAGGCGGTACTTTTTCCATGGCGGTCTGCATCACGTCATTGAGTACAGATGTTTTTATTTTTCGGGTTCTGTTTTCAAAAACCTCCAGAGCGAGTTCAATGGCTTTGAAAATTCGTTGTTTTTCCGTTGCCGAAATAAATAAAATTGGAAGATCATTGAATGGAGCTAATTTTTCGCGGAGCTTATTTTCAAAATCTCTGGCGGTATTGGTTTCTTTATCTACCAAATCCCATTTGTTGACCAATACTACGAGCCCTTTATTTCTACTTTGTGCCAAACGGAAAATACTCATGTCCTGAGATTCTATTCCCGTTTGAGCATCTACCATCAAGATACAAATGTCAGAATTTTCCAAGGCACGGATCGCTCGCATGACCGAATAAAATTCCAGGTTTTCATGTACGCGTGATTTCTTACGAATACCAGCGGTATCGATCATTAGAAATTCTTTTCCAAATTTTGAGTATTTGGTATGAATAGAATCTCGGGTCGTGCCAGCAATGTCGGTTACAATATTTCGCTCTTCTCCCAAAAGGGCATTTACCAAACTTGATTTTCCAACATTAGGTTGTCCAAGAACAGCAAAACGAGGCAGTTCTTCTTCTACTTCTTCCTCTGCGGAAATGTGTTCGGTAAGCGCATCTAGTAAATCTCCTGTACCACTTCCGGAGAGCGAAGATAAAAAATGAGTTTCTTCAAATCCTAAACTCCAAAATTCATTGGCTTCCAAAAGCCTTTGATGGTTGTCTACTTTATTGACGACCAAAAAAACAGGCTTATCCGTTCGTCTCAACAAGGCTGCAACCTCTTCATCTAAGTCCGTAATTCCGGTAGCTACATCGACCATGAAGACGAGCACATTGGCTTCTTCAATAGCGATCTTCACTTGAGAACGGATTGCTGCTTCAAAGATATCATCAGAGTTTTGGACAAAACCACCGGTATCAATTACGGTAAAAGACTTACCATTCCATTCGCTTAAGCCATACATACGATCACGCGTTACCCCACTGGTGTCATCAATGATCGCTTGACGTTCGCCAATCAGGCGATTGTATAAGGTGGATTTTCCAACATTTGGTCGGCCGACAATGGCCACTACATTTCCCATTTTTTGTTTGTTGTAAAGAAGTTGAAGATTACTTAATCCCTTGTTTTATAAGGTTTTAAGTCCCGGATTGTGTTCCGCCCTGCAAAGGTCGTTCTTTTTACTTAAAAATTCTTTAAAAGTAAGTTGATTTTGTGCAATCGCTTGATTAGAAGGACCTATTTCTGTATAGATCTGATGGATCAATAAAATATTTTTGTTATATTAGCAATCTCCACGCAACTCAGGTTTTTACCAACATTTAAAAATTAAGTTTGATGAAGACATTTTTTACCTTTCTGAGGGTAGGACTGATTTGCTTGTGCCTATCTCCAAACACCACCCTTTTTAGCCAATCACCAGTCCAAGCTTGTCATGAATGTGCTTGCGCCGTTCCTGACTGTACCTATGGTGGTTTAGATATAGGAGTAACTGGAACATTACCAGCTCTCCCAAATCCAACGGGCCCTCATCCTTTATGTAGTGGTGGATTTGTTCCGAATAATACCGATTGGTATGCATTTGTAGCTGGAACAACGGATGTCAGTCTCCAGATTAGTTTTGGAAATTGTGTACAGGGTTTTGGTGTACAGGCAGGAATTGTAGCTGATTGCTCGGATATAAACGGTAGTGCTATCGTTTGCCAAGCTAGCTGTCCTGGCCCTCAATTTTATAATTTGGATGCCTATGGTTTAGAAATTGGAATGGTTTACTATTTATGGTTGGATGGTTGTACTGGAGCATACTGTGATTATTTTATTGAGGTAATTAATGGATCGACCTATTTAGATTTTCCACCAGATCAAACCTTACCAATCATTGGACCTAGCTCAATTTGTAATAGAGATCGTGCTGTCGAATTTGAAACATTTCCTGTTTTTGGTGCTTCGAATTATAACTGGACAGTAGACCCTCCATTACCCATTTATATCAATGGAAATTACATGACGGTTTTAAATTGGACTAATGCTCCTAGTTCCGTCACAATTTGTGTGGAAGCCACCAATGGTTGCTATCCCAATAATAACCAGGAATGCATTGAAGTGGAGATAGATTCAGGTAATGCACCGATAGCGGTATTTCAATATTATTGCGAATCTGATCAAGGATATGTTTATAATGGTATTCTTTATGGTCAAGGGGCTTATGATATTGACTTGGTATCTTCAGAGGGTTGCGATAGTACAATTCGGTTAATTGTAGATCAGATTCCTCAAGCGAGAGAAGCAGTATTTGCCACCATTTGCGAAGGAGAAGTATACGAATTTAATGGCCAGTTTTTTTTCCAACCTACTTTTGGTTACGAAGTAATTATCCCAACTCCTGATCCTACAGATTGCGATTCTGTAGCGGTCCTCTACTTAGATGTTCTTTATGCGGATCCCTGGATTATGCAATCCGATGAATTGGATTGTGAACAAGGAGTAAATGAAATCTATTTAAGTTCAAATGGAGGAGGTGGACCTCCCAATACTTATTTCCTCTGGGAAACTCAAGACGGTTGGGTCTGTGATGGACAATTGAATGGACCTATTCTAAATGTATGTGGTCCAGGGACCTACTGCCTCACGGTTATTCATATTTCTTCCAATGGAGTTACCTGTGAAGGGACAGATTGTAAAATCATCACCTCTAATTCTCAAGTTCCTCAAATCAACCTAAGTGCTACGCCTGCTTCCTGTGGTCTCGCAGATGGAAGTATAAATGTCGAAGTATTGAATGGGACACCACCCTATACCTACACTTGGGCTAATTCTATTGGAACCATCGTAGACGAACTCGACCAACTTTATGCCGCAGAATACATGCTAACGCTAACAACAGCGACCGGCTGCCAAGGCACCGCCACGATCAGCGTAGAACAAGATAGCGATATCATGATCGAATTAGTATCTCGTGTCCAACCTCAATGCGAGGATAACGGAAGCCTCAGCATCGAAGTGCTCAATGGCACTTCCCCATATGAAATTCTATGGAGTGCCAATGCCAATGGCCAAACTGGACCAGTGATTACCGGACTGGCTACGGGCATTTTTTATGCGACAGTAATTGATGCGGATAATTGCCGAACTTCTGCTAGTTATTCTCTGGTAGGCTTTAATAATTTGGATCTCAATGTGACCAACACAAGCGACATTCTTTGCCACGGAGAATCCAATGGTACCGCTACCGTGACAGTCACCGGAGGCTTAGGTCCTCGTGAAATTCAATGGGATGCCAACACAGGAAACCAAACCGGAGAAACGGCGTCTAATTTATCCGCTGGAAACTATAGGGTGACGGTCACTGACGCTCAAGGCTGTACGCGTACGACCAGTGTAGAAATTTTAGAACCTTCTCCATTGAATTTGACCCTAGAAAATACGGTCGATCTCGATTGCTTTGGCGAAGCTACTGGAGAAGCGACTTTGAATGTTTCTGGTGGTACACCAAATTACGATATCCAATGGAGTACTAACACAGGGAGTCAAACTGGTTTGACGGCTTTTAATTTAGCAGCAGGAACTTATCTCGCTATCGCAACAGATGCCAATGATTGTACGGCCGAAGCAACAGCAATTATTCAATCACCAGATGAATTGACTTTGCAAACGGAAGTGGAAGAACCTACCTCTTGCTTTGGTACACAAACGGGGTATGGATTGGTAGTGGCAGAAGGTGGAACACCACCGTATACCTATACTTGGGATGCCCCTGGAGCGGATGTCATTGGGCCAGAAGCTTCTGCACTTTTTGCTGGAGATTATGTGGTCACGGTTAGTGATGCTTTAGCATGTACCAGCACTACTTTGGTGAGTATTGGAGAAGGGGCAATGTTAAATCTCCTTATCGCAGAAACATCCTCCATTCCTTGTAATGGAGAACAGACGGGAGGCTTAATTGCTTTTCCAAGTGGCGGAACCGGAGGCTATACTTATAATTGGTCTGGTAATACGAATGGAGCGACTACCAATCAGGTTTCGCAGTTAGGCGCAGGTACCTATGGACTTACGGTTACGGATGAAAATGGATGTTCGAACTCCAGAACCTATCAATTAACCCAACCAGATTTACTGGATGCGAATATTGATGTACTGCCTGCTAGCCCAGGCCAGTCAGATGGCGAAGCTAGTGCAAGCGCCATTGGAGGAACACCGCCTTATTTTTATTTATGGCTGACCAACCCACCGCAGGCAGGTTCTTTTGCCGGAGGTCTTTCAGCAGGGAATTATCAGTTGTTGGTACAGGATGCCAATGATTGTGAAACCTGGATTACGGTGACGGTAGAAAATTATTAGATCAATAGTAGTCAAAGCCAAAGCTGGATTAATTCCTTGCTTTGGCTTTGGCCCAAAAACTATTGATCATAGCCAAACTGTTTGAGCATGCGCTCATCGTTTCGCCAGTTGTCTTTTACTTTGACATGCATTTCGAGAAAGACTTTTGACTCCAAAAAAGTCTCGATACTTTTACGCGCTTCCGTCCCTAATTTTTTTATCGCACTTCCTTGTTTACCAATGATAATGGACTTTTGCGTTTTTCGAGCGACATAGATCAGAGAAGAAATTCGGACCAATGGTTTTCCATCATTAGTCTGCGTTTCTTTAAAAGATTCGATGGCTACTTCGCAAGAGTAGGGCACTTCTTGTTTGTATAATTGTAATATTTTTTCGCGAATGATTTCGCTGACGAAAAAACGTTCTGGCTTGTCGGTCAATTGATCTTTAGGATAATAAGCTGGCCCTTCCTGGACATTGTCTAAGATCAATTGAAGAAGTTTGTCTGTTCCTTTTTTCTGCAAAGCAGAGATGGGAATGATTTCTTTAAAAGGAATTTTATCTTTCCACCATTTAATTTGTGCAAGGAGCTTTCCTTCTTCAGCAAGGTCAATTTTATTGATCAGGAGAAACAATGGAATTTTTATTTTTTGCAAGCGGCTAATAATGGCGTCGTCTTCGTCATACTCTTCGCCATACTCTGTGACGAAAAGCATCAAATCCCCATCTTCAAAAGTTGTTTTGACAAACTTGTTCATGGCCTCCTGCATTTTGTAGGAAGGGTCATTGATGATGCCGGGCGTATCTGAAAAAACCAATTGGTGATCGTCGGCATTGACGATACCAATGATTCGGTGTCGGGTAGTTTGTGGCTTGTTGGTGATGATAGACATGCGTTCTCCTACGAGGGCATTCATCAAGGTGGACTTGCCGACATTGGGTTGGCCGATGATATTGATAAAGCCAGATTTGTGGATTTGCTTGTTGTCTTCTGCACTCATTTAAGATTTGTTTTAATATAAAAAGTGAAGTTAAAGTCCAGTTTTTTAGAAGTAAGCAAGAGGTTCAAAATAAATTTTAGTGCTGTTTAAAAAATAAAATCCTCTCTTGAGTTTTCAACGTTCCTAAGTTAATTTTTTTACTTCCCCGTTAATTAGCATATTTACCTTTAGGTATAAAAGTTTGGGCGTCATTAAACGCCAATCAATGTCGTTGAAATGTTCCCCAAAGTTAACAAAATATCCTAGCTGGGTTTCGTTCATTTCTTCGTGAACATGTTTGAGCGTATTAAGAATGCAAATCCAACCGTCTTCTTCCTTGATGTCATCGTACCATTCTTCATAATAACAATCATCGGAGCCGTGAAAATTGAGGACATTGTCATTGAGGAGAATAAAGCGAAAAATACCTTCGTCTACCATAGGGTCGATGAGGTCTCTTTTGAGAAACATGACATCATTGCCAATGGTATCATTCCATTCTCCAATGAGTTCTAGGACGGCAAAACCTTTTTCGTAATCGGCGAAAAGTATTTTTATATAAAGCGTATCCGAACCAAAATTATCCCATTGCGGATGGATGTAATAATTGTAAATTTTTTCTGAGAATTGAAACTCACTATAGGCGCGGCCATAGAAAGGAGAGCGTTTGTCTTCGGAGGCGACATAATTATCTCGCCATTTGAAGAAAGGTTCTATGTCATGCATATGAGTTGAATTTAGGTCGCTCCTTTTAGGAAGCTTTTTTGTTGGATTAATTTGTTTCTCAAAAAAACCTTCGTCAATTTATACCTTTGATAAAGAAAGTTTGGATTAAAGAGCAGCGACTATTTTTATTTCTTTTACTCTATAAAATATCGATCCTTGCCATGGAATTGAGGCGCTTGTACCGAAAGCACTTTTAAAGGTTTTCTGCCTTTTACCCGGACCGCATGTTGTACTCCTTTTGGAATAATAATATAATCTCCCTTGCGAATCGGAATGGTTTCATTCCCCAAAGTCAATACTCCTTTTCCAGAGAGCACGATGACTTGCTCGGTGTGGTTACGATGAACATGAAGCTTGACGTCTTTTTTTATAAAAATCACATAAGAACTAACGTCCTTTTCGCTAAAAAGCGGAATGGCTTTTATATTGTCATAAGTCTCTTCTGGCGCAACTCTTTTTAGAGGACGTACATCTTGAGCTGTTATTGGCAAGAGGTAGAAGACTAGTAAAAAGAAACACAGTTTAAATTTCATGGATACCTAATTTTGAGTTTGCCTAAATGCTCAAAGATAGAAGGAAATATTAGAAAAATTTACTACTTATTCCCACCATAATTCCAATAAACAAAGAAAGAAGGAGTACAATTACAAGCCCTAATGCATAAACTACAACCGATCCAATCGCTTACTTAAGATGTTAATATATTGTTTGTTAATAGTATTGTAGTAAAAGTAATTTTTCGACGATTGTGAGTATTTTTGTAATAGAGGAAGGCCATTCCAATATATGAAAAGAGAATAATTATGCTACGTATTGTATTTACCGGACCAGAATCTTGTGGTAAAACGACCATAACTCAACAATTGGCCGCTCATTACCGAGTGCCTTGGGTACCAGAATATGCACGAACTTATCTCCAAAAAAACGGTCTGGATTATCAAGAAGAAGATTTGCTGAAAATTGCAAAAGGCCAATTGTATCGAGAAGATCGAATTGGTGCAGGAAAGCCTTCGATGCTATTTTGTGATACCGATTTAATCACCATTAAAATCTGGGCGAAGCATAAATACGGAAGCGTGCATCCCTGGATTCTCGAACAGATCCAAAACAGACCTTATGATCATTATTTTCTATGTGGAACAGATGTCCCCTGGCAATATGATCCACAAAGAGAACACCCCAGCCAAAGAGAAGATTTATTCAAAATCTATGCGGATGAATTGCAAGCTCTCGGAAAGCCCTTTTCCATATTGCAAGGAGATTTGGAAACCAGACTCCAAGCCAGTATTACTATAATTGAAAGCTTAGCTACTAAAATTATGGACGAGAATTAAGATGGTATAACTAAACAACTTCTTTCATAACAATACTCGTTTATGTGTTTTTTTAGGAACTTAATTTTGCTTATTTCGAGTTGTTTTAAATGGATATAAAAAGATGTCATTCTTAATGATCTGATTAACAATACCTTCAAGTGCTTTTAACGAAAAGGCTTTTTGTTCTTTTTTTTGATGTAAAAAAATAACACTGTCACAACGTCTAAGGAGTTAGGTATTTCTCCCTCCTTGGCATAAAAATTGGCCTTGAAAGAGTATGTGACAGGCTAAAACTCCCCAACCTGTTTTTTACAATCGAAAATCCCCCTTCCCCAAAAGCCTTATAAAACACTTCCCCCTTTATTATTTTAACCTAGGATTCCAATTGGTATCTGTTTGAAATTTGCTTTTGTATTTGAAGAATTTCAATACAAATTTTTGCAATAATTTTAAACAAGCGCTAAAAAGAAACCAGAATAACACAAATTCATGAAGAATTTTTATTGGCTCGTGTTTTCTTTTTTATTACCTGCCTTTCATACATCAGCACAAACACCCGTTGACAGTGTATTGACAAGCCTATTGCTTGCGGATACTTCCTCCTACATGGCTGGAGGAAATAATTACGAGTGGGGGACTCTAGGAGACATGGTACTTGAGGCCGTCTATTTAAATGGTCTCAAATATGATATTGATGATTCTCAGTTGAGAGACATCTCCTTAGTAAGAGTGGATAATGGTACTGTAACAGGGGAGAGGTGTCGTGTTTTTGGAGAAAGAGATAACAATGATTATAAATTAGGCCCCACCTACCCAACAGATGATGGTGGAAACTGCTCCATGCTAACGGCGTTGACAGAACCTATTGTTAATCGAGGTGCGCTTGATGTTTTTCACAATGTCAATGCTAATTCCCAACATGCTAATAATATCGAACGGGTAGATGTCCTCTATCATCCATTGCAAGCTCCAGGACAAGACTCTTTGGATGATTTAGGCTTCCTAGCCACAGAGAAACAGGGTAATAATGAATACAAAGCAGCAGCAGTACTCTCTGTTGATGCTTTCGGTAATCCCGCTTCTTATTCTGATCTGGTATTAATTAACGGTGCCAATAACGCTTCCAATTCTTATTATAAAGGAGGGCCAACACATAATTTTCGATTCTTGGAAGAAGAAGAAAACGATCCGCGTACAAAACCACAAGGATATCATTCCTCCAACGAGGTTATCGGTTATACCCTAATTACTTTTGCAGATCTGAATATTAATCCAGGCCAAATGGTCTACGGAATTTCCTTTTTTGGGAAAGACGTAGATACCGCAGCTCCTGCCAATGATACCCTCACCAATCCAAGTACTTTTTCACAAACAACCAATGAAGGAGCAGATATTCATGGTGGACTAGGAAATTATTTTTCTACCAGCATCATAGATTTATCCTCTTTGGTAGATTCCGATAAGGATGGTATTCCCAATGTAGATGATTTAGATGATGATAATGATGGTATTCCTGATTTAGTAGAATGTCCTACCTATGGTCCAGAGTTAGTGGTAAATGGAGATTTTGAAGATGCTTATGCTCATTGGACTTCTGATTTTAATAGAGGTAGAAATAATAGAGCAGGAACAAATGGAGGCTGTAGCGCTCAAGGATGGGTAGCGATAAGTCCATGTGCGACCAGAAATGGAACTTGTCCGACCTATTTTGATTATAATGGTACGACTCCAGCCGGAGGTACTTTAATTACAGCGCCTTATGTTCCTAATGCGACGACGGGAGCAAATATTTTGACGACTACAACTTGTAATACAACAGCGGGTTCTTGTTTCGCTGAAGCTTTACCAGACCACACTACGGGTTCTGGCTTTTCTATATATGTCGATCCAAACGATAGTATAGGAAAAGCTTATTGGAAACAAACACTGACTATTGAGGCAGGAAAAAAATATGAAATTTCTGCTTGGATCATGGTTATTGAAGAAGACCCAAATCTTGATTTTAAAATCAATGATGTTAGTTTGACCACAGGACTAAACCTTGATAGAATTTTACCAGGAAATGATGGAACAGATGAATGGCAACCTATTTCCGCTTTTTGGAATTCAGATACACTAAGTGGTAGTGTCGTAGTTGAATTAGTTAACCTAACAGCGGGCTGTTCTGGAAATGATATTCGAATAGATGATATTTCTTTTAGAGAAGTTTTAGTTTGCGATGCGGACCAAGATGGAATCGCAGACACCCAAGATATTGATGCCGATAACGATGGTATTCCAGATATCATCGAAGCAGGTGGAACCGATACTGATGGTGACGGTCGCGTAGATTATTTAATCCCAGGAGACCCTTCTTCAATGGTGGATATTGATGGCGACGGATTGCAAGATACTTATGACGATGAAGACACGGCAGGAGGTACTTCTGGTTGGGTAGATGGAACGCCAATGGCTTTCCCAGATTCAGATGGCGATGGATTTGCTGATAACGTAGATTTAGATGCCGACAATGATGGTATTCCAGATCTCATCGAAGTAGGTGGAACAGACACCAATGGCGATGGATTAGTAGATGTAGTAACCGATAGTGATAATGATGGTTTGGCAGATACTTACGATCCAAGTAATGAATCCTATCCAGGAACGGATGAAGGAACCGAACTTTTCGTAACAGGTGCAGACAGTGGAGACGGAACACCCGTTTCTCCATGTGCAGATTGCGATAGTGATGGCGATGGCAATCCCGATCATTTAGATTTAGATGCCGACAATGATGGTATTCCAGATCTCATCGAAGCTGGTGGAACGGATACAAACGGAGATGGTCTAGTAGATGTAGTAACTGATAGTGATGAAGACGGATTAGCAGATACCTACGATCCAAGCAACGAAATTTCACCTGGAGTAAACGAAGGCACCGAACATTTTGTAACAGGCACTGACACTGGAGACGGAACACCAAGTTCACTTTGTACCGATTGCGATAGTGATGGTGATGGCAATCCCGACCATTTGGATTTAGATGCGGACAATGATGGAATCCCGGATCTCATCGAAGCCGGTGGAACAGACATCAACGGAGATGGATTGGTAGATGTGTTGACGGATAGTGATAATGACGGATTAGCAGACACCTACGATCCAAGCAATGAAACTTCACCCGGAAATAACGAAGGCACCGAGCATTTTGTAACTGGCGCCGACAGCGGAGATGGAACACCAAGCACAGCATGCACCGATTGCGATAGCGACCAAGATGGCAATCCCGATCACCTAGATTTAGATGCGGATAACGACGGAATCCCAGATCTCATCGAAGCTGGAGGAACAGACACTGATGGAGATGGTTTAGTAGATGTAATCACCGATAGTGATAATGACGGTTTAGTAGATACCTACGATCCAAGCAATGAAACTTCACCAGGAAATAACGAAGGCACCGAACATTTTGTAACTGGTGCAAACAGCGGAGACGGAACACCAAGTACGCCATGTACCGATTGCGATAGCGACCAAGATGGCAATCCCGATCACCTAGATTTAGATGCGGACAATGACGGTATCCCAGATATCGTAGAAGCAGGTGGAATCGACACCAATGGTGATGGTCAGGTAGATACTGTAACGGATAGCGATGGCGATGGTTATGCCGATGTAGCAGATCCAAGCAACGAGTCAAATCCAGGAAATAACGAAGGCACGGAATATTTTGTAACCGGAGCTGACAGTGGAGATGGCACACCTACAATCATGTGTGCAGCTTGCGACCATGATACCGATGGCAATCCTGATCACCTTGATTTGGATGCCGACAATGATGGTATTCCAGATGTGATTGAAGCAGGTGGAATCGACACCAATGGTGACGGACAAGTAGATACCAATACGGATTCTGATAACGATGGTTTAGCAGATGTATACGATACTGATGACAATACGAATGCTGGACCTGGTGATGGTGGCGTAGCGCTTGTCGCTACCGATGGAAGTGGCAATATGATTGACGGAGCAACGAATGCTTCAATCGATACCGAT
>CALLVY010000825.1 GCA_938015925.1 uncultured Saprospiraceae bacterium | reverse complement strand
CTTTTTCAAGCAACAGTTTTGCTCAAAACGCAGCGATCCAAAAAAATTACGATCAACTGATCTATATAGAAGCCGACCCATTTGCCTACCTCCACAAAGGATACTCTATCCACCTTGGATATGAAAACTGGGGCCTACGATTCGATTTGACAAAAGTGAAAGTTGATTTTCCAGAAAGTTTTGAAGAAGCCTTTTATGCGACCACCGCTTTCGATTTGGTAACGAACATCACAGGATTTAAAGTCGATTATATTGGCAATCGAAGCAACTGGACAAAAGGGGCTTTCCTTGGAATAGATGTAAACCATCAAAGACAAAGTTTTACCCATAGACAAACGCTAGTCCATAAAAACCTCCAGACCTTCAATGTGGGACTAAGAGCAGGCTATAAAATAAATATCTTCAAAGGGTTTTACATTACACCTTGGGTCGCGCTCTGGAAAAATATTTATAACAATGAATCTTTCACTCTTGAACAGGATCGCATCGCTACCAAAGAATGGGATTGGATCACCACCATTCATTTTGGATATGCTATAAAACTCTAAACGATGAGTTAAGTCGCCGAGGCCTTCTCCTTTTTAGGAGTAGGCCGGAAGGCGAAGAAGAATGTTGAAGAGAAAATTTGTTAAGGCAAACCATATGGAGTTTACTTATGGAGCTTCTAAAATGTTCTAGGACGACCTAAAGCTGATAAAATAAATATTTTAGTAAGGGGAAACTTGTTTTTGTAAATGACTTTAACTAGATTGCTAGAATCTTACTAAGATAAACTAAAACAAATTATCTTAGATTCGAAATCTAAAAACGAATCTATTGTATGTTTAAAAATGGTTTTTGCCCGAAACATTCTATTTAGACCTACTCTTACTAAGCTGCCCCTTCATTTTACGAATTACATTTTTATTTAACCTTTAATTCGTATAAGCTATGAACTGTAAAATGCTATTGCTCCCTATTTTATTTTTATTGATGGTGGCTATTCTTCCTGCGCAAGACGGCGACCTTGACCCTTCTTTTGGTATTGATGGAAAAGTGATTTCTGATGTAACCGGAATGCAAACTTCTTTTGATAAAGCTTCCGATGTATTGTTACAAACAGATGGGAAAATTCTAGTTGCCGGAACTAATAATTCTGGTTTTCTTCTCGTCAGATATCATCCCAATGGAGACATTGATGAAGCCTTTGGAAATAATGGTTATCTAGTACTAAGTATAAATTTTAGTTTTTCTGACGGCTATGCTTTTTTAGCGCTTCAGCCAGATGGAAAAATACTGCTTTCTGGGCAATCCGAGGAAGTCCTTGGTGATGTAAATTTTTTCTTAGCCCGTATAAATTCCGATGGTAGTCTCGATACTTCTTTTGGTGATAACGGAATTCAAATCACTGATTTTTTGGGTGATGATGATGTTGGACGTGCGGTTAAGATTCAGCCAGATGGGAAAATTTTACAAGCAGGGGATTCCAACGATGGTATGGGAGTTACGGATTTTGCCTTGATTAGATACCTCAGTGATGGTTCTCTCGATCCTGATTTTGGTATAGACGGAAAAGTAGTCACCAGATTCCCCACGCCTAAAGATTATGCTTCTGCTTTTAATCTTGTGATCCAGGACGATCTGAAAATTGTTTTATCTGGTTTTATTATTTCAAACACCTTCAATAATGATTCGGGTAGAGATTATGCCATCGCTCGGTATCATCCGGATGGAAGTCTCGATCAAAGCTTTGGAGAGAAGGGCTTGGTGATCATTGTTACGGATGATTTACTTGAATTTGGAACAGGCCTCGCTTTGCAAAAAGATCAAAAAATATTGCTTACCGGACAAACTCAACTTGGGATGATCCGCTTAAATAATGACGGAAGTTTAGATGATACCTTTGGAGAAGGAGGAAAAGTGCTCACTCCCTTTGGAGTAGAATCTAATGGAAGAGATATCGTTCTTCAGGAAGATGGTAAAATCTTGGTAGCGGGGATGAAAGTTAAGGATCATCTTTCGCATTTTATTTTTGTGGTCGCTCGCTACCTTTCAGATGGAAGCCAAGACCCAACTTTTGGCAAGGATGGAATGGTCTTTACCGAGTTTGGTGAAAGCTATAATGATATTAGCAATAGCCTGGTGGTGCAAGAGGATAATAATATCATAGTAGCTGGATATACCCCCAATAACTTAGGTGCGAATTTTGTCTTAGCGCGTTATTTATCCAACTTAAAAACCCAAACCACCGAAACCCAATTTCTCACCCAAGAAACCACCCTTTATCCCAATCCCGTTTCCACCCACACTCTGCTGGAATATTCCTTAACTCAGACCAGTACCATCAGCATTGATTTGTATGAGACGAGTGGTAAATGGGTGCAAAATATTTTGGCGCCCACGCAGCGAGTCGCAGGTCTTCAGCAGGAATCGATTCAATTGGTGGATGGACTTGCGTCAGGGAATTACTTTTTGGTGATTAGTGATCAAGAGGAGAATTTTGGGATTGGTTTGGTGAAGGAATAAGGGATGGGGGTCAATGGAACCCGTTCGTAAAAAAGAGTAACTACTTAATCGAGAAAATGACTTTTAAAGATTTTTCAGACTGGCTATGTAGTGAAAATGGAGTGCCATATGATGTATTTGATGGACTTACTTTTTTTCTTTTGTTGATCCCTTATATCTGCTTACTTTATCGGTTTTATAAAAATAGAAAAATAAGAACACCAGATGATAAGTTTTGGTATTTAATATTGATTGGACCCATTAGCTTTTATTTGTATTTCGGACTTTTATGTTGGATTTGTATCTCTGTTGGATCAAGTGATAGTTTATTGGGTTTTATTGGAATGGTATCGTTTCCGCCAATTCTTACTTTTGGTTTCTATTTAGGAGCCTTATCCATTGGCATATTGTTACTATTGTTTTCAAAAATAATAAAATCAATATTCAGGCCTTAATCGAAATGTAATGATTTTAAAAAGGCCTAAAAATATTCTTCTCTTCTGTTTTTCGAATTTTTCTAATCCTCCCAAAAAACAAATCCA
>CALLVY010000824.1 GCA_938015925.1 uncultured Saprospiraceae bacterium | reverse complement strand
ATCTGAGTTTATTTTTTTATTAATCGAGGCGAATGGTTCCCGATCCTAGCCGTAGCTAGGTGAGGAGGTTCTTCAACGAAGAGTAATAGAAAAAGAAGCCAGAGAGAATACTATAGTTTATTTTGAACACCTGCTTAAGTGCTCGGACAATAATAATTTATAATTAATGATGGCCTCTTTTTTCACCATACTTCGTTAGAAATACTCGCCATAGCTAAGGCTATGTCTGTGTTTTCCGCCTCGTCTGATAAAAAAATAGTCTCGATCATTTTCTTAAACTTATTTTTGTCCAAGCACTTACTTGAACAAAACAATTATTCCTTGGCTTATTCTATCTCACATATTGCTCAGCTCATCGAAGCCCGCCCGCTGGCTCCACTAAAAGGTGATCCACAGATCAAGCACCTCTTGCTAGACAGTAGGAACTTGACCTTCCCAGAACACAGTCTTTTTTTTGCTCGCGCGGGCAACAGAAATAATGGCCATGATTTTATTGCCGATCTTTACGAAGGTGGTTTGCGCAATTTTATTATCACCCAAGAAATAGATCCCACTCCTTTTCCAGAAGCTAATTTTTTAAAAGTAGATCATGGCTTATTGGCCTTGCAAAAAATTGCCGCTCATCATCGCTCCAATTTTTCTCTGCCGGTCATAGGTATTACCGGGAGCAATGGAAAAACCATCATCAAGGAATGGCTCTTTCAATTGTTACAAACAGACCATTCCATCGTACGAAGTCCCAAGAGTTATAATTCGCAGATTGGTGTTCCTTTATCCGTTTGGAAAATTGAAGCCGAACACACGCTCGGTATTTTCGAAGCAGGGATTTCTCAAAAACAAGAGATGGCACTTTTGGCGCCCATCATCCAATGCGACATTGGTCTTTTTACCAATATTGGAGAAGCGCATAGAGAAGGCTTCGCATCGGAGGAAGAAAAAATTAGCGAAAAAATACAATTATTTAAAAGTGCCCATACGCTGGTTTATTCGGTCGATCATCCTTCGGTGAATCGCCTATTATCCGCACAAAAAGAGAAAAAGCACTTTCGTTGGTCACGCACAGGTTTAGAAGCAGAGTTACAAATTACTGCGCTTGATCGTCAACACAATCGTACTATTTTGACCGGTACTTTTGCAGGCAAAGAACAGCATATTTCCATCCCATTTAGCGATGAGGCTTCTATTGAAAATGCCATCCATTGTTGGGCCATGCTTTTGCTTTTAGGAAATACTCCTGCTGTGATTGCAGAAAAAATGAATCTCCTCGAAGCAGTAGGAATGCGACTGGAACTCAAACCAGGGATCAATGATTGTTTGCTCGTCAATGATAGTTACAATACAGATTTGAATGCTTTGGCTATTGCCCTAAATTTTCTGGAGCAACAAGGCAGTGGCAAAAACCAACATTTGATCATCTCCGACATCTTACAAAGTGGCCAGCAGTCCAAAGATTTATATGCTAAGGTCGCTCAGTTATTGGCTGAAAAAAACATCAAACGACTAACTGGAATTGGTCCTGAAATTCGATTATTAAAAGAACAATTACCTCCATCCATTAATAGCCATTTTTTTGCAGACACCGATCAATTTTTAAATCAATTGCGCAACGAAGATTTCCAAAACGAAATCATTCTCATCAAAGGTGCGCGACAATTTGCTTTCGAACGCATTGCCAATCGACTTTCTCGACAAGTACACCAAACGGTTTTGGAAATCAACCTCAGTGCTGTGATCCACAACCTGAATGTCTACAGCAGTTATTTAAAAGCGGATACCAAAATCATGGCGATGGTCAAAGCGTCTGCCTATGGAAGTGGAAGCCACGAAATAGCCCGGATGTTGGAATATCAAAAAGTCGATTACTTCGCCGTAGCTTATAGTGATGAAGGGGTTGACTTAAGAAAGGCTGGAATCAAAACTCCGATTTTGGTTTTAAACCCAGAGGAAAATACGATAGAAGCTTTGATCCGCTATCGACTAGATCCAGAGGTTTACAGCCTTGAAAGTTTGGAACGACTCATTCGTCATTTACCAGATGATGCTTCGGTGGTCAATATTCATCTCAAGTTGGATACGGGGATGCATCGACTGGGATTTGAGGCTCCGGATATTGAGCCCATGTTGCAGCGATTAAAAAGTCATCCTCAATTGCATGTTCGTTCAATTTTCTCTCATTTAGCGGCTAGTGAGGCTCCGATGCATGATGACTTTTCAGAAAGGCAAATTCAGCTCTTTCAACAATTGGCCGATCAAATAGCAGAGGGTTTGGCTTACCAACCTTGGCGACACATTCTCAACAGCAGTGGCATTAGCCGATTTCCACAACATCAAATGGATATGGTTCGATTGGGTATTGGAATGTATGGAATCGACAGTTCAGGGCTTATTCAGGAAAAGCTAGAAACCGTCCATACGCTAAAATCCAGTATTTCCCAGATCAAAACTGTGGCAGCCAATGAAAGTATCGGCTATAATCGCAGTGGGAAAGCCCATCAAAAAATGCGTATTGGAACCATTGGTATTGGCTATGCTGATGGTTTGCTGAGAGCGGCGGGCAATGGTAATTATTCCGTGATGATTCGCGGCCAAAAAGCCCCCATTGTTGGCAATGTATGCATGGACATGTGTATGATTGACCTTAGTGACTTGCCGGAGGTTGAGCTTGGTGAAGAAGTCATTTTATTTGGAACAGCAATGCCTGTTCAGGAATTGGCAAAATCTCTGGGGACTATTCCTTATGAAGTTTTTACCAATATTTCGAGCAGGGTCAAACGAGTTTATTTTCAGGAATAGGTTTTTTAGGCCGATTTCCCTTACAATATTGCCATTAAAGCCTCTATAAATTAGTTAAATTCATAATAGGTTGTTTGATCTAGTGATTTTCCCTCTTCCACAGAATGGTAGGATTTAGCAAATTGACAATAATCCTCCACTTTAGATACTATTTCCCGCCTAAAAATTGTTAATTTTGCAGGGTTTTAAAGAACATTAAACTAAAACGCCTGGGGTAGACAGCTACCCGTTTTCTTAAAAAGAAGTTTTCTTAAAATAAACAAACCTCCATTTTAAAATAACTTCAAAATTAATATTACTCATGTTGAAGAGATTTTGTGCAACAATCGTATTTATTTCAATTCTGGTAAGTTCCTACGCCCAGAAAGATCCTGTTTTGTTTTCTGTAGAGGACACTCCTGTAAATCTTTCAGAATTCGAATATATCTATTCCAAAACGAATGGTAAGAAGGCTGACTTTTCTCGTGCTTCTTTACAAGAATACCTGGATTTATATAAAAAATTCAAACTTAAAGTAAAGCGGGCCAAGGATATGAAACTGGATACCATCCCTAGCCTACAACAGGAATTAGCTGGCTACAGACAACAATTGGCCAATTCTTACCTTACCGATAAAGAAGTAACGGATCGCTTGGTTAAAGAACTTTATGATCGCAGCCAAAAAGACATGGACATGAGTCACATCATGGTCACGATCAATGGTCTTCCAAATCCTAGTCCAGCCGATACTTTGATTGCTTATAATAAAGCCATGGATTTGATGAAGAAAATCAATGCAGGAGCAGCTTTTGAAGAAATTGCGAAAGCCAATTCTACAGATCCTTCTGCCAAAACCAATGGTGGTCGCCTAGGTTTTCTTACTGCTCCCCTTCCAAAAGGTTTTTACAATTTGGAAACAGCGATATACACTTCGAAAAAAGGAAAAATTACTGGCCCTGTTAGAACCGATGCAGGTTATCACCTGGTAATGGTTCACGGAAGTCGGGTAGCTCGTGGAGAAGTAGAAGCAGGACATATCCTAATTCGTACCAGCGGCAAAACAGACCAAGACCTCAAAACAAAAAACCTCATTGATAGCTTGTACAAAGCGCTAGTTGCTGGTGCTGATTTTGAGACATTGGCCAAAACCCATTCTCAGGATAAAGCGACGGCATCGAAAGGTGGATATATTGGATTCTTTGGAATCAATCGTTATGACCGTTCTTTTGAAGATGCAGCTTTTAAATTGAGTAAAGATGGCGAGTTTTCTCAACCGGTTAAATCTAAAGTAGGTTGGCACATTGTACGTCGGGTAAGTAAAAAGTCAGATGAAAAATATGACCTGGCCAAACGTAGATTAGAAAATAAAGTCAAAAAAGATACTCGTTTTGAATTGGCGAAAAAATCTATGATCAATCGCATTCAAAAAGAAAGTGGTTTTCAAGAAAACGGAAAAGCACTCAATACTTTTGTTGGTTCTTTAGGAGAAGACTTTCTAACTCATAAATGGAAATCGCCTAGCCAATCGGACGAAGCATTGATTTCTTTTACCAGTAGTGATCAAAGTTTTTCTGTACAAGATTTCGCCACCTATTGTCAGAAATCTAGTCGCAAACGTATTCGTGGAAAAGGAGTTAAAGGAAAAACCGCAGCAAGTGTTGCCCAAGAGTTGTATAGTGATTATGTCATGGAAAGCACTTTGAAGTATGAAGAAACACAATTGGAAAAGAAATATCCTGAGTTCCGTTTCTTGATGCGAGAATACGAAGAAGGAATCCTTTTGTTTGAAGCGACCAAACTTTTGGTTTGGGACAAAGCTTCTCAAGATTCTGTTGGACTAAAAAGTTACTTCGACAAAAATCGCGAAACCTTTATGTGGAAAAAACGAGCTGATGTGACCGTTTTCACCGTGAAACAAGAAGGACAAAAGCAATTGGCGAAAATCAGAAAATTTGCTAAGAAAAATGATGCTCAAGCGGTGCTCGACAAATTTAATACGCCTGACAATATCATCATTGACTTCACCAATAAAACATTGGAATCAGGAAAAGACGCAACGCTTGATGGGATCACCTGGACATCCGGCCAGATCACTGATTCAGAAATCAACAATCGCAATAAGAGTTCTAACTTTACTAAAATCAACGAAGTATTGCTTCCTGCTCCTAAGACGTTAAAAGAGTCTCGCGGATATGTGATTGCAGACTACCAGGATTTTCTAGAAAAGGAATGGATCAAAGAATTAGAAGCGGCCTATAAAATCAAGGTCAATAATAAAGTATTTGAGAAGATGGTGAAAAAGTAATTTTATTTCGCTTAGTACAGATGTAAGGTGTTCCTTTATTTTTCATTACACCTGTACTTAGTCTTGCTCAAAAAATCAGGAACGGATAATAAAAATCCGTTCCTGATTTGTATAAAGGAGATTATTCCGCAAACAATATGAGTTTTAATTTTTACCGCCCCGTTTGGTTTATTGGCCTTTGCCTAGTCCTCCTTGTCGCTTGTAACAGCGATTCGAAGCTAGCAGAGAAGGATCAGGTCGTATTGGCTAAAGTATTCAACAAACCCCTGTATTTATCGGAATTAGAAGGAATGGTACCCATAGGCAGCGGAGCGGAAGACAGCAGCTTGATTGTGAATGCTTATGTAGAAAGATGGGTCCGGGAAAGCCTTTTAATGCATGAAGCAGAAAAAAATATTCCAAAAGATTTAAACATCGACGAACTAGTTAGGGACTATCGAGCCTCTTTGATACGACACAACTACGAAAAACTCATTGTAGAA
>CALLVY010000823.1 GCA_938015925.1 uncultured Saprospiraceae bacterium | reverse complement strand
ATTACAAGTAGTCCCACCAGAAAGAATGGTCGTTAGACAAATATTGAAATCTCCGGTTTGGCCGCCAATACTTCCTACGGCTAACCAATAGGTGGTGTTCGGCTGAACATTTACGGTGCTCAGTTCTCCACTGCCTCCATTTCCAATGGTACAATCCAATGGAATAAGCCCACCGCAATCGCCTTGGTATATTGCCAACTGAGCAAGGGAAATATCTGGGCTAGCAAAATCAATATTTATAAATTCCGTATTAAAGTCGGTGGTAAATGTAAACCAAACTGTAGGAATGTTTGAAAAATCAGAACAGCCCGTTCCATTGGTTACATCTGGTCCGGCGCCAGTAAGGCACCCAGTAAGGCAATTGGTCGTTCCTCCTGGAGTAGTAAAATCTATGGCTTCGCTACACAAATCATTGGTAAAGCATTGGCTAGAAATATTGGAGGTAAAAGTTAGTATTAGGAATACAGGAAGGCAAAAGCACTTTATTAAAGTGGAGAGGTTTGACATAGGATTTGTTTTAGTTCTTTGTGAAAAAGAAATTCTAAGGGTAGAATAAAAACTTACAAGCAATCTATCTCAAAATTGATAGCTCTAATCTTTTCAATTAGCAAGACCAATATGAGTAATAGATTTAACCTGAATTCCTGTTCAAACTATTGTAAGCTACAACAATTTATGCTTTTAAGCCAGTAAATCGCTATTAAAAATAGTGAATGCCTTAAAAATAAAAGCAAAAATATTCTTTTTATTTATTGAATTCTGGATGGGTCATTATCAATTAAAAATAAAAAAATTTTGAGGTTCATCGACATTTTTTACGTTCTACAAAATACTTTTGAAGTCTTCACTTAGCATTTCGTCATTTTTTTTAACAAAAAAAACTCCTAACGATCAGCGTGATAAGGCCGCAGAACTAAACGTATATTTTTAGTCTTCTTGTAAAACCATTTTGGCATCTTTCCGGTAGGCGGATGGGCTTTTATCGGTGATGTCTTTAAACAATCGACTGAAGTGGGAAAAATTATTGAAGCCGCTTTCAAAACAAATTTCGGTGATGCTACTGTGTTCTTCTAGTAGTAATTTACAAGCATGGACCACTCTAAATTCATTGACAAATCGGGTAAAGGTTTTTCCGGATAATTTTTTAAAATACCGACAAAATCCTGGGACGGTCATATTGACTTTTGATGCGATTTCTTCTAGGGTGATTTTTTCTTTAAAGTGGTCTCGTACATAATTGTAAATTTCGTTGGCGCGATCATTATCCTGTTGTTGTACTTCCAGTAAAAAACCTTTGGCGTTTAGAATTTTATATTCTTCCGAAATAGCCATCTCCCGAAGAATGGCCAATAGTTCTAACAATCGACCAAAACTGTCTTGCTGTGGCAAATTTTCTAATCGCAAACCAATTGCTTTTTTGGTTTGACCATAAAAACTTATTCCTCCTTTTGCTCTTTCAAAAAGTTGGTGAATCTCTCCCATCTCTGGAAGTTGAAAAAAGTGAGGTCCGAGAAAATCGCTTTTCATTTGAATCACGGTTTCGGAATGATTAGAAGTCAGGCGATCGGTAAAACCATAATGCGGTAAATTCGATCCAATCAATATCAAATCACCATCGCGATAATAAGAAAGATGATGACCGATATGCCGCTTACCTCTTCCACCATTGACATACACCAATTCCAATTCAGGATGAAAATGCCAAAAGGGAACATTTAAATTTTTCCTGGAATCAAAGTATTGCTTTATCGTAAAAGAGCTTCCAAACACTGGGCTGACTTGCTCAAAAACAGGTTTGTTTTTCCTTTTCATGACTAATCCTTTTCGATTTACCGAACACCTCTAATCTATTACTATCAAAGAAAGAGAATATACACTTACTTAACCTATTCCTATACTATTTTAACCACATTAATTAATCGTTAAATATTTCAAGCTAAAATAGCATACTTTTCAGCAAATTGAATGGAGGTAATAGCTACTTCTTAAACCTAACTTTGTCTTGACAATAATCAAAAGATTGCTTCTTTTTTTCACTTTAAATTTTATCCTTATGAAATTTCTACTTAAAATCTGTTTTACCCTGACTTTTGCCTGGCTAAGCTTTGCTGGTAAAGCCAATAATGATCCAACGATTATTATTAAATATCCTGAAGAGAAAAAGTTTTCTCTCCTACTTCATCAATTAGAACAACAGGCCCATACGATCCAACTCCATGATCAAATTGGCACTTGTTTATTGAAAGAAAATATTACGGACCAAAGTTCATTTGCCAAAATATACAATCTAAAAAACCTACCGAATGGCGAATACACTTTAAGTATTGAAAATGAACACAAGGTCTTATCTCAAAAAATTACAATCGAAGGATCCACTATAAAAATCGCTAGCAGAGATTGGAAAGCGATGCACAAGCCTCATTTTGTACAGACTTACAATCATTTAGATTTGAATTTTTTACAATTAGAAGACGCTTTGACTACTGTAGAAATCCACAATGATGCAGCAGAGGTAATTTTCCATAAAGAAATAACTACTGTTGGGAGTATTTGCAAACGATTCAATTTGGAAAACTTAGCTCCTGGAGATTATACTTTCGTAGTAAGCGTTCGCGATCAAGTTTATCAAGAGAACATTTCTGTCAAAAATTTAATGGCTTTCCAATGCAGATGATAAATAGTACAAATGCTCGGCCGATCCCATTAAAAGGCTTCGAATTCTTCCAAAGAACTTCGAAGCCTTTTATTTTCTACAAAGTGCTCTTAGCGGATTCATTTTCTTTTCTTTTCTCCATTTTTTTTTCAAACCCCAAACAACTAACAATCAATTCCTTAAGCCCATCTCCCAGCCTTTCCTAAAAAATAATTTATGGAATTTCCCGGCTCCTTGCGTCTATGTGTCTGACCACCCTCCTCCCAATATCGTGGAGGTTATTTTTTATCCGGAAAAATCCAAACCATGCTTGTAAAAACATTTGCCAGTGCCGTGCAAGGCGTCAATGCTCAGACCATCACCGTAGAAGTCAATGCCGGAGGAATCGTTCCTCCCAACGCTTCTTATTATCACATGGTCGGCTTACCCGACAATGCCGTTCGCGAAGGTTTCACCCGAATCGAAGCGGCCATAAAAAACATCGGCTTACGCCTTCCCCGATTAAAACTAACCGTCAATCTTGCGCCCGCCGATATCCGCAAAGAAGGTTCTGCTTTCGACCTTCCGATTGCCCTTGGTCTCATCGGCGCTACCCAACAAATGAATCCAGAACTCCTCGACCAATACTTACTCATGGGCGAACTCTCTCTCGACGGCGGCTTACGCCCCATCAAAGGCGCACTCCCCATTGCCATTCAAGCGCAAAAGAAAAAATTTAAAGGCATCCTTTTACCCAAACAAAATGCTAAAGAAGCTGCCATTGTAGAAGGACTCGAAGTCTATGGCATTCAGAATCTTACCGAGGCCGTAGACTTTTTCAATGGCGAAGGAAACTTAGAACAAGTCCTCCTCGAACCGGCCGAAAATTTTCTAAATAGTCCCAATCAATACGATATCGATTTTTCGGATGTCAAAGGTCAAGAGAATATCAAACGGGCGTTGGAGATTGCCGCAGCGGGTGGGCACAATGTGATCCTTATTGGCCCACCGGGCGCAGGAAAAACCATGCTGGCCAGAAGACTTCCAACCATCCTTCCCACACTCAGTCTCAAGGAAGCTTTGGAGACGACCAAGATTCATTCGGTAGCGGGAAAATTAAATAGCCATGCGTCTTTGATTAGAGCTCGGCCTTTTCGCGCACCGCATCATACGATCAGCGATGTCGCCTTAGTGGGCGGTGGTTCCAATCCACAACCGGGAGAGATTTCTCTGGCGCATAATGGCGTTTTGTTTTTGGATGAATTGCCAGAATTTCAACGCTCGGTCTTAGAAGTTTTGCGACAACCGATGGAAGAACGACAGGTGACTATTTCGCGCGCCAAAATCACGATTGATTATCCTGCGAGTTTTATGCTGATTGCTTCGATGAATCCTTGTCCTTGTGGTTATTTTAATCATCCGGAGAAAGATTGTGTTTGTGGAATGGGGGTGGTGCAACGCTATCTCAATAAAATTTCCGGGCCGCTGTTGGATCGGATTGATTTGCATGTGGAGGTGACGCCCGTAAGTTTTGAGGAGCTTTCTGGGCCTCGGCAGGTTTCGGAAAAAAGTGGAGACATTATTCAGCGGGTGAGTGAAGCGCGAAAGATTCAGGCGGAGCGGTTTAAGGACCATTCGGAAGTGCATTGCAATGCGCAGATGCCGAGTCGGATGGTGCATGAAGTTTGTGGGTTGGATGACACGGGACGGACCTTGATCAAGCAGGCGATGGAGCGCTTGCAATTGTCGGCGCGGGCTTATGATCGAATCTTGAAGGTGGCGCGGACGAGTGCGGATTTGGATGGGAGTGCTGGGATTGAGGTGGTGCATTTGGCGGAGGCGATACAGTATCGGAGTTTGGATCGGGAGGGCTGGGCGGGGTGAGCCAAGCGGGAGTGCATTTTTCATTCAATATTCGATATTTGGAGAATTTGAAGCTTGGGTTTAT
>CALLVY010000822.1 GCA_938015925.1 uncultured Saprospiraceae bacterium | reverse complement strand
GGTAGGTTTGAGTTTTGTGGAAAAAAAGAAACTCTCTGAGGAGGATGTGGAGGAAACTTTGGTGTATGCGATCTTGTAAACTTAAGTCTAATTATTAGCCCCAAGCAAATGAAAAGAAGAAATATCTCCCTATCTTTGCCCGAACAAAAAAAGGCAGCAAGCCCAGATAGACAAGAACCAGCGCAAACATAAGATGATAAAACAAATTTACCGTTTCCTCAATCCTAAGTTTCAAAACTTATTCCTTGATTATAAGGTTGATTTCAAGCCGAGATATGGGCATGGAAAACCACCACATGCCGATTTATATCAGATCATTGATGCACAGCGGGCGACCTATGAGGACTTACTCCAAAAAGCCTTGACTCATAAGGACACCTTGTGGGAAATTCAGCACAAAGAACTCGAAGGGGATACGACCAAAGCCACTTGGAATAATGGTTTTCTCCCAGGACTAGACATCATTGGCATCTACACTTTATTGGCAGAATACCGGCCTAAGAAGTACATCGAAATTGGTTCTGGTAATTCTACCAAAGTAGCCTATAAAGCCAAACAAGAGCAAGGCCTGGATACTCAAATCATCTCCATTGATCCTATGCCACGTGCAGAGATCGATCAATTGGCAGATACGGTGATTCGAATGCCTTTCGAAGATACCGACTTTGACCTCATCGAAGCGCTTGATGAAAACGATATTCTTTTTGTCGATAATTCTCACCGAATCCTTCCCAACTCTGATTCGATGGTTTTTTATATGGAGATCTTACCGCGTCTAAAGAAGGGAGTCATCGTACACATTCACGATATTTATTTGCCGTATGACTATCCGCAGTTTATGTGCGATCGTTATTATTCCGAACAATATGGACTGGCCATGTACCTACTCGCCAATTCTAAAAAATATCAAACCATTCTTCCCAATTATTTTATTTCCGAAGATGAAGCGCTAAGCAAACTGATTGCTCCGATTTGGGAACATAATAATATGACCGGAGTAGAAAGGCATGGTGGTTCTTTTTGGATTAAGATCATGGAATAGGGAAGAGCTTTAATTTTTTGGTATATAAATTAGAGTTTATTCTAAATAATTTAGTATGGCTAAAAAATCGTCTTTTGTTTCCACTCTGCGTCACGTCCTCACCATAATAGCTACGGCTATTAGGTTCCGGGCGTTTCTTGATTGGAAATAAAATCCTTCATTTTTATCTCATAAAACCATTTTAGAATAAACTCTATTGAGACTGCTTGATTTTTTAAATCTGATCCCTTCCATTAAAAAATCAAGAGACCTTGTTTTCGGATTTACCTGAAATGGAATGAGTAAAGGCAAAATACACTTGTCCGATCTTTGAAAGGTCCGAGATCTGCAACTGCGGGTCTCGGACTTTTATATGGTGGCCCTATTCTTAAACTCTTATTTAAACAAGCTGCTTAATGCAAAAGGGAAGAGGCGAAGTTTTAATTAAAAAAAATATAAAACAAAAAGTGTTAATTTGTTGACACAAAAAGTTTTTTATTGTACCTTGCATTCTAATTAGAGCATGAAAAAATCAACAAAAAATATACTTTAAAACATCTTCTAAAACAACACCCATTCACTTTCCAGTCTTTTTTAAAAAAAACGATCAAGAAAAACCTTCCTAATGCTACTGTCAGCTACTTATAGACAGACCTAAAAAACAGCAACTATTTTTTAGCTACATTAGCAGATGGATTTATTTACAATCATTACTATTCTGGTCGTCGTCTCGGCTATTTTTGCTTATATCAATGAGCGTTTTGTCAAATTGCCTTATACGATTGGGGCGATGGTCATCACCATTGCGATGAGCGCAATACTCACGATTACGGGCTGGGTCAACCCAGACTTGACCAATCCTTTGAAATCGCTGATTTCTCAAATAGATTTTAGTAAAGTGCTTTTGGAAATATTATTGAGTTTCTTGCTTTTTGCAGGAGCCTTGCATACCAATTTCGATCAGCTCCGGGTTCAACGTTGGCCAATCCTGGCTTTTGCCACCTTTGGTGTTTTGGTGTCCACCTTTTTGGTTGGAGGATTGATGTATTATTTGTTGCCCTTGTTTGGTTTGGATATTGGTTTTATCAATTGCCTTTTATTTGGTGCCTTGATTTCTCCAACTGATCCAATCGCAGTTTTAGGAATTCTAAAAAAAGTAGGGGTTCCCAAAAAGTTGGAAACCAAAATTGTAGGAGAATCCTTGTTTAATGATGGCATTGGAGTGGTGGTTTTTTTGACCATCTTCGCGATTGCTCAGGCCGGTTTGGAAAATGTTACTTTTGGTGAAATTGGCCTATTGCTAGTGGAAGAAGTGGGCGGTGGAATTGCCTTGGGTTTTGGCCTTGGCTTTATGGCTTTTTACCTGATGAAAAGTATCGATGATTATAGTGTGGAAGTTTTGATTACCCTCGCGATTGTGATGGGAGGATATTTGCTGGCGCAAAGCCTTCATTTTTCTGGCCCTTTGGCGGTAGTCGTTGCAGGTTTAATCATTGGCCACGATACCATTAGAGATTCCTCGATGTCCGATATTACAGAGCTTTATGTCGACAAATTTTGGGAAACCTTAGATGCCTTACTCAATGGTATTTTATTCGTACTTATTGGTTTAGAGATTTTGGTTTTGCCTTTTGAGAAAGCTTATATTTTTGCGGGGCTGGTAGCGATTCCGATTATCTTGATGGCACGTTATGTCTCCTTGGGGATTCCCATTTTGGCTTTTAGAAAGAAACTCAATTTTGTTCCCAACACCGGATTGATGATGACCTGGGGAGGACTTCGCGGTGGTATTTCTATTGCCCTGGCACTGACACTTACTCAGGCGATGGATCGAGATCCTTTTTTGATCATTACTTACCTGGTTGTTATTTTTAGTATTATCGTTCAAGGATTGAGTATTGGAAAAGTGGCGAATCGTTTGATTGGAGACCAGATGCAAGAGGAGGGTGCGAGTGGACATTAGTTGAAGAATCGATATGCTGAGCTACAACTCAATTCGTTTCACCTAATAGAATAGAGTTTATTCTAAATAATTTAGTATGGCTAAAAATTCGTCTTTTATTCCCCTATCATCCCTTCCGCTAGCGGTTCCCTCACTTGAATGTCCACTGGACATTCACCAAAGGATCGTTCGCTCATGTGCTACCCTTCCGTGGTCACGGTTCCTTCACTTTGAGTATTGTCATACTCAACCCTTTGGGA
>CALLVY010000821.1 GCA_938015925.1 uncultured Saprospiraceae bacterium | reverse complement strand
CTGTTCCGGCATCGGAAGTCGAAACCAGAGAAGGCGTCAGTCGCAACAAGAAAGGAATGTCTTGACCTTGATTGAATTGGTCTAGCGCTTCTTGACTGACATTGGTTTGAGTAACCGGTGTTTTTTCCTTGGCCCAGGTGCCCAATACTTCTACGTTTCTTAATTCGTAGCTGGTGGCGATTAGGATGAAATCAATGGAGGTTGGAGCGACTACGGTCACTTTTTTTTCCTGTGTTTCATATCCCAAATAACTGACGACCAGATTTTGTTCGCCACTTTTCAAACCGCGGAGCATAAAGAAACCATCCGAGTCGGTCATCGTTCCCATTTCTCCGTCATTGATCAGTACCGAAGCTCCGGGCAATGGTGTACCCTCTTCATCCAGGACATTGCCAAAGATGTTGTTTTGACTGAAAAGCGATAAGGAGCTCAACAGTAAAACGCTAAGTGTTAAAAAGTTTTTCATGAAAAAAAATTTAGGTTCAATAAACCATTTTCCTGGGGTAGGAAATGGACAACTATTGCCCCCTTCCGCATTGCTGCGAAAACAAAGTCCCTTCCTGGAATTACCCGGGCAGGTTCAATGGGTATGATCTCAGCCTTGAATGATGTTGTAAAGCATCAAAGTACGGCACCCCTTTGAGAAGTGGCGCAAATATAAGGACTGGGATTTAATTTTGCTTAGGAATAGAGAAGTATTTCTTGTTTTTTTTGGAGTAGTTGTTACTTAAAAAAAAGGAAGCCTTATTTTATTTAGAAGCACTTTTATTTTACCGTCAGGAAAAACGAATGAAGTAGATGCAAAAAAGGTGCTCCAACTTTCGTTGAAACACCTTCATTTTATTAACCTAAGTAATCTAATCTATTCTAAAAGATCATCTGTTACTTTTCTATTTCGAAATCACAAAGATCTGACTTCTTCTTTGGCCAACGACTCTCAAGTTGTAAGTCCCTGCACTAAGATCACTAATGTCGAGTACACTTTTACTCCATTCGCGATTAGAAGCATTTAATTCGACTGTCCTAACATTGCGGCCAAACATATCGCTTATCACTATTGAGGTCGATTCTTTTTGCGCGAAAAATTTGATACTCAGCTGTCCATCTTCCTGTAAAATTGGGTTGGGATACAATTTGAGTTTAAAGTTTTCCAAACAATCCGTCTTAGCATGCACTACTCGGGAATATTCGTAATCGCCATTTAGGTCAATCATTTTTAGACGGTAGTAATTGTCATCTGCACCATTGTCATCCCTCACAGAATAACTTTGTAAACTTGTCAGTCCTGATCCTTTTACAACTTTCATTTTTTGGAAAGCTCTTCCATCTCCACTCCATTGTAATTCATAATGAGAGAAATTAATTTCTCCTTCTGTGACCCAGTTTAAATCAATACTACATCCTTCTACCATTGCCTGGAAACTTTTCAATTCTACGGGTAGGGCACTTGCTCCTACTCCGTAGCCAGCACTTCCTCCCGACAAGCTAGTCAGTCCATCAAATTGAACATAGTTTCGACCAGCTCCTACCGTCGTTCCATTTCCATCTGCTTCTGCTAATCCAGTTGAAGTATTCGCATCTACCACTGGTTCTAATTCTTCATAGCCTGCCATTCCGTTTAGGTTCGTTGCATCTGCATCAATCGTGGTTGGATCAAAAGTATCCCAATTAGGCACTTGAAACCATTTGTAATCCGGTGTTCCGGTCAAAGCATAATTGTCTGCTTCTGTATCCGCCGCTTGAAATCCATTCGTTCCAAAATCTTCTCCTGGTAGATAGAATCGAATATCAACGGGGTTGGTCAAAGCCGCACTCATTGCTACATACCAATCTCGATTCATCAAGCGAGAATAAGCATCCGATACAACTCCTGCTTCGCGATCACTCGCCGTCTCGCCTACCGTGATGTCGATGTAATCTATTTTATCCAAATCCAAAGAATCTCCACGTACCCCAAATAATGCTTGCGTCGGATTCGCCGGATTGTAGTAATACCTCCAGCCATCGATCAGACAATATTTATTCGTTCTAATGGTTCCGAATGCATCCGTCGTCGTTTCTAATTTCTCGGTACTTTCATTGTAATTAAAACTACTCGTCTGTGTTCCTGATCCATCTTGAACGGCGTAAATCACTTTACATAATGGGCAAGGTCCATGTCTCCAATCTCGATCTGTACCCGGGTCTTCCACATCATCAAATGTAATGGGTTGATCATTCGTATTCGTTGGATCATCTGGACTGACCGCCAAGGCTGTTGCATCATCCCAGATCAATCCATCTCCATCCAAGTCTTCTGGTGTTGCCAATGGATTTACTCCGGCTCCGGCTTCATCGATATCTGAAATACCATCATTATCCGTATCGGTATCTATCCAGTCTGGCACATCGGTCATATCTGTATTTTCTAGTACCATTGGAATACCTGTTACGTTTGTACTCACGCCATCGCTGTTCGTACAAGTTCCTGTACAATCCCGATCGTAGGCATTGTCCAAACCATCATTGTCATCATCATAACCTGTTGGTGCGGTATAAGCATTTGTTGCTTGTGCTTCTGTGTTGTCTACGATTCCATCATTGTCCGCATCAATGTCTAATTGATTGGGAAGACTTGGAATTCCTCCAACTTCATCTGCACTATCTTCATTGATCGTGGTAAAAGCACTTGCTCCTCCAGCTTGCATTTCATCCGTTCCATCG
>CALLVY010000820.1 GCA_938015925.1 uncultured Saprospiraceae bacterium | reverse complement strand
TATATGTTATATCTGAGTTTATTTTTTTATTAATCGAGGCGAATGGTTCCCGATCCTAGCCGTAGCTAGGTGAGGAGGTTCTTCAACGAAGAGTAATAGAAAAAGAAGCCAGAGAGAATACTATAGTTTATTTTGAACACCTGCTTACTTTAAATATTGTTTTGTGGTAAAATTTACCTACAGCTAATCCAAGCTTGGAAATGGTGGCCTTGCTCCAAAGTAAGGTTGATTTCCAGCAAGAAAAGAATCTGTTCAAGTAATCGCTAAGCAAACCGCTCATTCGGATTTTTCGGCTGTTTGGGTTAAATCCTTGCGATTAGATTCTTTGCCTGAGAAGTACCAATATTTGAAATAAAAGACTCTTCCTACCTTAAAAATGCCTTATCCAAGGAGGTGTTCAAGCTTTTTAGCTAGGTGAATACCACAGCTAAAGAATCACAGAGCTTTTAATAATTACAGACTCGTTGCTGGGAAATCCCTTATTTTACTAGGTTTTCGCATTCACGCCTAGACGTGAAATTGACTTATTCACTATTAGAGGTGAGACAAAGCCCATTTCAATGATGCATATTTGATTAATCATTTTCCCGAAATACTTTTTTATTCCCAACCTTACAAAACTTACGATAACCATGATTAGGCTACTCATTTTTACCTTTCTATTCATTTTTGGGCAAAACCAAATCCTTGCTCAATGTTCGAATGTTTCCATACAAATTCCTTCTTATGGAGAAGACTACATCCAGTTGGACAATCCTGCGGAGTTTTTTATGCCACCTGTAGCAGACCTAAGCTATCTCTACGAAATTTCTACCACCAGCAATTCCACCATTATCACTTCCAGTACCGAAGAACGCTGGATCTTGGATTTGCCTACAAATGGATTGTCGATTAACGATGCGGTAATCGTAGACCTTCAAGTAACTTCTCCTACAGAAGTATGCACGGTAAGAGACACGATGGAATGGGTCGTACTCTTCGTAATTCTGGATACCGAAATATTTGGTTGGGAATCTGTTTCCGGTGGTTTAAATTCAGGCGTATTGCCTATCGAGTTAGTAGAGTTCAAAGGAGAGCTAAAAGGCGATAAGGTTCTACTAGACTGGACCACCGCGAGCGAAGAAAACAATAAGGGCTTTGAAATTCAAAAATCTAAGGATGGCAGAAGCTGGGAAAATCTTGGATTTGTAGAAAGCCAAGGAAATTCCTTTAGATCCGCTCACTACGACTTTGCAGACCATCATCTAGCCCATGGTTCCAATTACTACCGCTTGAAGCAAATCGACTTTAGCGGTGAATTTAGCTATTCTAAAGTGATCGTTTTTGAAGTAAACCATCCAAAAGCAAACCATCTTACCCTGTATATCTACCCCAATCCAAGCCCCAATGAGGTGACCATTTCTGTCGAAGGCATTACGATTCCGACCGAACAAGTCGAAGTCTTCAATGCTCAAGGCCAACTCGTATTGAATGTTCCCATTCAAAAGAATCAGAAATCCTATAAAATCAATTCTCTAGCCGATGGGATGTACCTGGTGCGCTTGACCGCTGGAGGACAAAGAATCACTAAAAGGATGATGATTCAAAAATAATAGGAATATGATTACCGTTTTTAGAAACAGGAATCCTCTCATTGGATTTAAAATAAGCATCAGGAAATTCCTGGTGCTTTTTTTGGTTTTGGGGCTTGGTGCGGAGAATGGTGAGTTTGGTTTTAATTGTTAATTTTGAGGGAGCAGAAGAACAAAATCACAGAACCTGGTGGTAGCTTACACTTCTAAATACGAATTCTCGGTTGCAATCCGAAAATTTAAACCAGAGAAAGACTCAAGTATAATCATCTAAAAAGAGCAAAGCCTAATGGGACTATTTGATTTTTTAAAAAAAAAGAGAAAGCGAAAGCCTGGATAACCAATTCTATTGACGTATTAAAAAAGAACCATGTTTCAAAATTCTATTGCCATAAAAAATAAGCACAAAAAATTCATTCAAGAATGTACAGAGAATGAATTTGTCTGGGGCTTAAGGTCGGAAGCAGGATATGCCTCTTCGAGTTCAACGGAGTTTGACGATGAGGATGGAGAGCCGATTGGAATAATTTGCTTTTGGTCGGATGAAAAAATGGCGAACGTTTGTGCCAAAAAACATTGGAATGAATATAGTCCATCGAAAATTGGTTTGGCGGAATTTTTAGAAAATTGGTGTATTGGGATGCACAATAAATATACTTTGGCCGGAACAAACTTTGATTGGAATTTATATGGAACGGAAATCGAGCCATTGGAATTGCTTATAGAAATCACAAAGGTATTGCAGGAAAAAAACAAAGAGCTTGTTTTTAGGAATTTTGATGGCATTCGAGATTTAGAAAATCAGGTTCAGAATATTTTAAATGGAGGTGAAGAAGAAGAGTAAATCATAGGAGTCGAGTAGATATAAACCTCGACACCTGCTTAGGTGACCATTAGTTAAAAGAACAAAAAAAAATGCCAAGACCAAAAAAATAAAAATGAAAGAAAAACTTGAAACGCCCGTACACTTTTCTTGCGGAGCAATGATGAAAAATAAATTCATGTTAGCCCCTTTGACCAATACCCAAAGTTTTGAAGATGGTCAATTGTCGGAGGATGAATTTCAGTGGTTAAGTAGGAGAGCAGAAGGACAATTTGGTCTGGTGATGACCTGTGCCTCCCATGTGCAAGCAAGTGGAAAAGGATTTCCGGGACAACTGGGAATCTTTTCGGATCAACATATTCCAGGGCATCAGAGATTGACTGAAAGTATCCGGTCACATGGCAGCCTTGCCGTCATCCAACTGCACCATGCGGGAATGAGATCGCCTGCAGAACTCATCCAGCAAGTTCCGCTTTGTCCCTCCGCAAATGAAAAGCATGGGGCTCGGGAAATGTCCTTAGAAGAAATCCAAACCTTAAAAAATGATTTTATCGCTGCGGCTATTCGCGCAAAAAAATGTGCTTATGATGGCGTCGAAATCCATGGTGCTCATGGCTATATTTTAGCTCAATTTTTAAGTGCCGAAATAAATAAACGGACCGATCAATATGGAGGCAACTTAGAGAATAGATCCCGTCTTATAATTGAAATCATCGATGGGATAAGAAGTTCTTGCGGAAGTAGTTTTTTATTAGGACTCCGACTTTCTCCTGAAAAATTTGGAATGAAAATATTGGAGGTCAAAGAGCTTTGCCAACGCTTAATCGACGAGGATCAAATTGATTTTTTGGATATTTCCTTATGGGATGTCTATAAGTTTCCAGAAGAAGAGGAATTTAAAAACGAGTCTTTGTTGAGTCATTTTACAACAATGGATTTTAAAAAAGTATTGCTAACCGTCGCGGGGAAGATTAGAAGTGGGGAGGATGTAAAAAAGGTATTAGCCGCAGGCGTCGATTTTTTGACGATTGGACGTTCTGCTATACTTCATCATGACTTCCCAGTACAAGTAATGACGAACCCCGATTTTGTGCCAATAGCAACGCCGGTATCGAAAGCATACTTGGCTAAAGAGGGACTTGGAGCAAAGTTTATTCAGTATATGGGGAGATGGCCTGACTTTGTCAAAACGGAATCTTAGTGTTTTAGTTTTGAAAGCTTAAGTTTGATTAATATTCCTTAATTTTAGCAAAAGAATTAAAGCTAAAGCGAAAATTCAAACCAGCCTAATCAATGCCCAAAAACAAAAAATGGGAAAAGTTAAATTAGTAACACTAGTGTTTTGCTTCGCAATAATTAGTCAGCGTTTTCAAAGTTCTTCTTCTTCCCGTTGACCGGAAGCCATCAAAACGGAGCTTACAAGTACTAAGGTGAAAACAACAAGCCCTAATGATAGTAGTAGTTTTGAGCGCATAAAAATTTTAAAAAAATTGATGAAAAAATATTTAATTCTACTATTTCTGGTGGTGTACGGAACTTCGATTTTCGCGCAAAGCGAGATCAAAATAATGAGTTATAATTTATTGGTGTATCCTGAAGGATCAATGGTCAACCGGATTGATACCTTAAGTAAAATACTTGATTTTTACAAGCCTGATTTGTTGCTGGTACAAGAGTTGAAAAGTGAACAAGGTTTGAAAGATATTGAGCAAGAACTGAGCGATCTTTTTGGGAATTACAAAGCCGGAACTTATGTTCCTCAAGTTTCGAATCCTGCAAACAGTTGGCGATTACAACAAAACCTGATTTTCAATGAAGCTGTTTTTGAATTGGTCAGCGAACAGGTCATTGAGACCCCTTATCGAGATGTCAATTATTTCCAACTGAGGATTTTAGAAGAAGATGGAACGCCCTCAACGGATGTATTACATACTTATGTCACGCATCTAAAATCATCACAGGGCTCTAACAATGAGCAATTGCGATTGGGGATGGTGGAAGTGTTGATGGATCATGTTTCCCTCTTGCCAGCAGAAAGTAAGGTACTTGTGGCAGGAGACTTTAATGTCTATTATGGCGGAGAGCCCGCTTATGAATTATTGCTCAGTCCAAATGGGACGAATACTTTACATGATCCGATTGATATGCCGGGATGGGCCAGTTCGAATTTTTCCCATACAGAAGTTTATTCTCAATCGACGCGACTCTCCAGTTTGGCGGATGGTTCGGGAGGAGGTATGGATGATCGCTTTGATTTTATTTTGTTGTCTGAACAATTGATGAATCCAATGGCTAAGTTTGTTTACCAGGCAGATAGTTATAAGGCATTGGGCAATAATGGAACTTGTTACAACCAGGATTTGATCAATTGTAGTACCGTAGATAATGTACCTTTTGACATGCTGCGATCATTTTATTATATGTCTGATCATTTGCCGATCGTATTAAATCTGAATATCAATGAGGCGGTTGCTACGGATGAATTATCGCTTTCGTCAGAAAATCAGCGGATCGCAATGATGCCCAATCCTGCCAATGCGCAGCTTGTAATAGAAACTAATGCAAAGAAGTCGATTGATTTTCGTATTTTTAGTTTGCAAGGAAAATTAATGCTAAGACAAAGCTTAGTGGAACAAAAAACAAAAATTGATATCGCTCGTCTTCCTCAGGGATTATACCTCGTACAAACAAAAGATCAAATTACTGGACTAAGTGAAGTCGCAAAATTGTTGATTCAAAGATAATTGACAAGCCTGAAAGTCATTGCGATCAAAGGCGGCCAAATTAAAATAAAATTTTAAGGGGAGCCGAGAATTGAAAATTTAAAAGAAAAAAAACTAGTTGGCTATAAGCTAACAATGAGTTTGGTTGATAATAAGACGGGGCAACTTTGGGGGCAATTCGGGCCTAAGATTAAAGAGCTCAAAAATAGAGTGAGCCAAGACAAGATTTCTATGCAGATTTATGATCCTTCCTATTATCAAAATTTCAGCCCAGGCAAGGAGTTTGAGAAATGGGCAAGGGTAGAAGTGACCGATTTTAAAAATATTCCAAGAGGGATGAAGTCCTTTACTTTGGAAGGAGGACTTTATGCGGTTTTTGATTATAAAGGTTCTAGTGCAGATGATTCTATCTACCAATATATTTTTTGGAAATGGTTGCCCAATTCCATTTACCAAATAGCGGACAGACCCCACTTTGAAGTCTTAGGTGCAAAGTATCAAAACAAGGACCCCATATAAAGATTTAAATAATTAAACTAAAACAAAAAAAATGAAAAACTTACTTTACCTCTTTCT